>JACQNR010000322.1 GCA_016202975.1 Acidobacteriota bacterium | reverse complement strand
GTCTTGTCGTCCCGGCTCGCACGTCAACACGGTGTTAAAGAGAGGGAAACCGGTACACCAAGACAAATGGAGGGGTGTAATCAATAGGATGCTTGGGAACAGCCAACTGAATACAAGTGGCCCACTGCAATCAGTTGCTGACCAGAGCACATCCTGAACATGAAGTTTTCGCTATGGTTGGCGATCAGCAAAAGTATGTGGCCAAGCCGGAGGGGAAACAAATGGGCACGGATCCTCAAGTTGCACTTCATGCTCCGGTTGGCGAGCGCATATACTCCGGACGGTGTGGACCAATTGTTGAGGCTGGTGTGGCTTTGCGGCAGTTTGCGACCGGGGCATGTGGGGCAAGAGACATCAGCAGCGGGACAGCCACCTTTGAGCCTGGCGCCTGTCTACCATACCACAGACACAACTTCAGTGAGGCTGCCACAATATTGGAGGGTGAGGCGCTTTTTTCGGTTCATGGGAGGTCGTATCGACTTCGTCGCTTCGACTGCATCCATATTCCAGTTCGGATTCCGCACAGAGTTCTAAATGTGTCTGAAGGCGAGCAATTGGTAGCACACTGGGCCATGGCAACTTCAACGCCAAGTAGGGAGTGGGTTGAAGAGGAATTTCCAATCCAAGATCGGTCTCTTGGTCTACCGGAGCCCGCAGACCCCGAATACATTGTTCGGTTTGATCTTGCCCCAAGGTATGAGTTGGCCCAGGGCACACAGTTTTGTGACCTTTTTGCCGGGCGCTTTGGTGCCGTGGGAATCTGCGGAGGGTATGGCCAATTCAGCGCCGGTTCGTCCCTGCCCTGCCATATCCACGAATTTGATGAATCCATTACAATCGTAGAGGGTGAGGCTGTTTGCGAGGTGAGCGGAAAACGTTACAGGTTGAGCGACTGTGACACTGCGTTCGTTCCGCGCGGGCGACCACACCGGTTCATCAACGAGTCGGCGGGCCCTATGGCAATGATTTGGGTTTACGCTGGCAACGAGCCGGAGCGAACGATCGTTGATGACCGCTACTGTAAGGGCGCTCCTTACTCGGACGAAATTGGCGTACAAGTAGCTCGGACTCGAAATTCGTAGTTGGATTGCCGAGCCCCCATAGGCATTTAGTTTGTTGATTGAGCACTGCACGAGTTGCTGGTTCGGCCAGCAAGACTTAAAAAAGCTTGTGAGTAATCCGGGGACGGGTTGTCGTTATTCCCTTGTTAGACCTGTGCAGCATGAGGACTTGACTTAAGTCGGTGTAGTTCGAATGCTGTTAAGGACTCGCCATGGCTGTCGTCAAAACTCAGTGGGGCTCGGTAATCGACTCTGAAGTAGTCTCGTCTGTCAGGCAACCCTCTCGGCGCGCGGTTTCGGGTGACGTGGCAACTCGGGGGAACGGACGCAGCTGAGAAGGTTCGCGTGAAAGCGCCAGCGCGCATGATCTGATTTGAACGCACCCCAATAGAGTCCAGCTCGGCACCACCGACGTGGATGATTCCATTTCGGGGGTCAGAGTACGTTTGGAGCTCTGCAAGAAGTTTTCTGCGGTGGCAGCTGTTTGGCTATGCAACACGAGCTTTAGCGCTGTGCCATCGATGAGGGGAGGTAAAACGTGTCAAGCGAAAGTTACTTCAAGGTGGGCTTTTCTGCGGATTTTCTGGATGAACAACGCCAGCTTATTTTTCCTGACATCGGCCTTTCGCTGCTTGATTTAGAGCCCGGCATCTCCTATGAATTCCTGGCTGAGTATCGAGCTGAATACGCGCCAAGCCAACTGGCCGGGTACGACGTTTTAGTCACGATGAAGCCGCGCGTTACGGCAGACTCCGTACGAGAGGTTGAGCGCCTTTGTGCGATCGGACGGTGCGGCGTCGGTTACGATAACGTAGATCTCGAGGCTTGTACGCAACACGATATCGCCGTCTATATCACGCCTGGTGGGGTTGTGCGGCCTATGGCCTCCTCCATCGTCTTGCTGGTCCTGGCACTCTCGCACAATCTAGTGATTAAAGACCGGATGGTACGCGAACGCCGTTGGGTCGAGAGTACGAGGAAGCTGGGACGCGAGCCGCGGGACCGAACGGTCGGCACGGTCGGATTAGGGAACATTGCTCGAGAAGCCGTCCGCCTGCTCCGCAACTTTGGTGTCGCGCGGTTTTTGTCGTTTGATCCGTATGTAGGGGAGGCAGAGGCGGCAGGCTTGGGTGTGACGCCTGTTCCCCTTGAAGAGCTGCTCCGCCAGTCCGATTACGTGTTAGTGAATTGCCCGCTCAATGCAGAGACGCGCCATCTGATCGGCGAGCGTGAACTAGGCTTCATGAAGTCAACCGCCGTTTTGATCAACACGGCACGCGGCGCAATCGTGGACCAGGCCGCACTGATCCGCGCCCTCGAGTCACGCGCAATTGCGGGAGCCGCTCTTGATGTCTTCGAGAAGGAACCGCTGGAAACCGATTCGCCGCTGTTGAAACTAGAAAACGTCATCCTGACCTCCCATTCGGTGGGATGGACAGAAGAGCTGTTTCGCGACATGGGACGCATCGACTGTGAAGGTGCTGTTGCCGTTAGCCGGGGCAGAGCTCCAGCCAGCGTGGTTAACCGCGAGGTTCTCGAGCGTCCGGGATTCAAGAAGAAGCTGGAACGTTACGCGGAACGGAGCAAGAGAGTGACCGTATGAACCCTGTGAAGGACAAACTTAAAAAGGGCGGCGTTGCCTGCGGTCAGATGGTGCTCGAGCTGTTTACTCCGGGGATCGCCCCAATGCTTGCCGCTTCCGGCATGGAGTTTGTAATTTTTGACATGGAGCACGGCCGCTGCGACATTTCACTTGCCGGGGAAATGATAGCTTTTTGCCGCAGTGTCGAAATTGTGCCCATGGTCCGGGTTCCTGACGCGAATGTCGCCCCTCTTTCGCGAGTGTTGGACCTTGGAGCGCGGGGCGTAATGATTCCCCGCGTTGAAAACCGCGCCCAGATGGTGGACGTTGTCGCGCAGTTGAAATACGCTCCGGAGGGCAGGAGGGGCGTGGCGCTTGGGGTCGCTCACGATCAGTATCGTCCCGGCGGTCCTGCCTTTTTCGCCGACGCCAACGCGGACGTTATGGTCATCGCGCTCCTGGAGACGGCCACAGCGTATGAGAATCTGGATGATATCATCTCTGTCCCCGGTCTGGACGTGGCGTGGATGGGACATTACGATCTTACTGTCTCCATGGGAATTCCGGCGCAGTTCGATCATCCCAAGTTCCTGGCAGCCATGGACGCGCTTGTTGACACATGTTCGCGCCACCATGTTGCTCCAGGTTTCCTCGTCGCAACCCCGGAGGAGGCTCTCCATTGGATCCGAAAGGGCTTTCGAATGGTCTGCTTGGGCACTGATATCGGGGTCTTCATGAATGCGGCGCGCAGTTTCCGCCAAGCGGTGAACGATGGCTTGCAGATGGGATCGCCGGGGGACCGCGGCAAATCTGCCGCATGACAACATTCCAGCAAGCGCCGCGACATCAATGGTATCCATGGACGCCGAGACGGACGACTGGCTGTCATGCATGACATGATCTGGGGGATCGACCACGCACTATGCGGACAAACGACTACTCTGTTGAAATTGTAGCCCCATTGAGTTGCCAGATTGGGGAGAATCCGCTCTGGCATCCAGAGGCGGCGACTCTCTTCTTCCTCGATATCGCGGAGGGCCTGGTTCACGGCTATACGCCATCGACTGGCGTCTGCCGGGTTTTTTGCCAGACGCGCGTTACGGGCGGCTTCACTTTACAGGAAGACGGCTCGCTGTTGTTATTTCAAGACGGTCGCCTCTGCATCGTAGGAATGGACGGAGCGCAACGAGGGGTAGCGAGCAATCTCTGCCCCGAGAACGAACGGTTCAATGATGTCATTGCGGATCCAGAGGGAAGGGTGTTCGCGGGCGCAATGGGGGGGAACGGGAGGCTGCTACGCTTCGACCCGGATGGAAGTATCACTGAAATGTTTGACCAGCTAGGCATTCCGAACGGGATGGGATTTACGCCCGATCTTCGCGGAATGTACTTCACTGATTCGGTTCCTCGCCGGATCTATCGTTTCGATTATGATCGCAAAACGGGAAATCTAACGAACCGCCGGATATTTGCCGAGATCTCTCCCGACGAGGGTTTGCCTGACGGCATGGCCGTTGACGCGGACGGCTGCGTTTGGACAGCAATATGGTTCGGCGGTCGTTTGAAACGCTACGCACCTGACGGACGTCTGGACCGAGAAGTGGACCTGCCGGTAAAACAGACTTCAGCGCTAGCGTTTGGTGGCCCAGATTTGACCGATACGTTCGTCACTACGGCGACGACGACGATCGCGGATTCTCTACGCCCCCGCGGATACGATTCGACCGCTCCGCGGGGCGGTAGCCTTTACCGTGTGCGTATTGACGGAGTGCAGGGAAGACTGCCATTTCGTTCCCGCCTTCGGTTCCCATGATGGCGCAGTACCGTCTGAGAGCCCAGTTATCCGGACGAAACACAGCTCTTCCGGGTAAGACTTCCGGACAGGGCGGATAGAATGGCCTCGTGGGAAGCCGGGGCATTACTTCTGTGCGCACCGAAACTGTCTTTGACAATCACAAATGACAAGCTCATTGAGGGGAGGCGGTTTCTTGTGAAGCACCATGCACTAATGATTTCAGCGTTCGCGCTGTTCTTGATGACGTCGATGTGCCAGGCACAGACCTTGCGTCGATGGGATTTCAACAAGATAGACGACAGGGAAGGCTGGCACGTTCGCACCGGCGCCCGCGGAGTCGTGATGGGAGGATCGCTGTGGTTGACGTTGACCGCCACTCCGAAGATGTCGGCACGATATTATGAAGGGATCGGCAATCAGATAGAGTTTGACCAAACAGAGGCGGACACTAATCTTGCATCTTCGCCACGCGGTTTAGATATTCCCGCGACGGAAGGGACGCAGGTGCGAATGAGGGTCCTAAATCTTTCGCCGGTCACGGATTTCTTTCTGATGTGGCGCGCGAAGGGAGAGGATTGGGGAACGACCGAGGGGAAGGACATGTCCAGCTTGCTGAAACCCCCTGCTCAGTCGAAGCACCGCGCCTTGCAGCCGGATCTGAAGCAGTGGCAGGAAATCACTTGTTATATCGACGGGAAGTGGCATAGGGTCATCGATCAGTTTGCCATTTTGCCCTCGCCATCGGCGCCGCAGTACCGTGACGACCTGTGGATCGACTGGATTGAGATTGGGAGTGGCCCTCCCGAGCTGGTCCGGGCAAGACCCGATGTGGTCAGTAGCGGTGTGGTGCCAAAGGTCACGATTCCTGAAATTTCGCAGGCCGGCTCTGCGGACGCCTTCAAGGTACTGGATGAGGCTCTTATTGTGGACGTTCCGAAGGATGGCTTCACCTATCCCTTCATGGGACCTGGCGGCCGTTACGGCCCAAACTGATGGGCGCTCGACACCAGCCTGTCCGTGGTAGGCGCCAAATGGGCGAACCAGGAATATGCTGAAGGTGTCATGCGCGGATTTCGCGCTGTCCAGGCTCTCAATCCCGATGGCCACATTGTTGGGTCCGGACTCGATGGGGCACGTGGGCAGGTGGCAGATCTGAGCCAAACGCCGCGCTTCTACGAGGTGGCGTACGACGTGGCACGCCGCACCAATGATGCAGCGTTGCGCGCCGAGATTTACGACACCGTGCGGAAATTTCTCGACTGGGCGCTGTCCTCGGGCAAGTAAGATAAAAGCACGGGACTTATTGCCGGACATGGCGAAGACGAGGACACCCTCAGCGAGCATGCAGGCTGGACATACCCACCGGCAATAGCGCCGCTGGATCTGAACGTAGCGGTGGCGGTCGGGGCGGCGCGTACCGCTGAACTGGCTGCCCATCTGGGCGAGCAGGGCAAGGCCAGTCGATACCGGCAGGTGTTTCAGGATTTGTCTCGCGCCATCAATGACACCCTGTGGGATGAGAAGGACGGCGTGTATTACAACTAAAATCTCACCGAGGGGCACATACGTCGGCGCCTGATCGTTTCCACCTTTGATCCGCTGCGACTTGGCATCGCTTCCGCATCACAACGCGACCGGCTGATCAAAAGGCTGGTCGATCCGACCCAGTTCAATTGGGGCAAGATTCCGCTGACGAGCCTGGCGATGACCGAGCCCGAATACGTCGAAGCCAAAGGAAACTACGATCGCGGCGCCTGGCGCTGTGGCGTGTGGACCTACCGCAATATGATGGTGGTTACCGGACTTGAGGAAGCTGGCCGCCCCGACCTAGCGGGGGAATTGAATTGGGGCACCATCAAGGCCTTTCACGGCTATTATTGGGAATTCCTGCTTCCGTCAACTGGTGCAGGTCATGGAACGAATCGATACGCTTGGTCGGCCTCCCAATATATCGGAGCCATTATCGAGCACCTCTTTGGTGTCGATTTCG
>JACQNR010000040.1 GCA_016202975.1 Acidobacteriota bacterium | reverse complement strand
TGTTCGGTCTCCAGATGGATCCCGCCGCCCCACAGTCGTTGACCTGAGCAGTATGTTGGCCTACGATGAGCGGTAGGCCGTTGAGCGATTTTGTGATTTAGCGATTGAGTGATTTCAAACCAAAGCAGACATACGGTCCAGATCATTCACTCAATAATCAAATCACTAAATCGCCAGATCACTAAACCAGAGGAAGCCGATGCCGACAAAAGTCATCATGCCCCAGATGGGGGAAAGCATCGCTGAGGGCACGGTCGTCAAGTGGCTGAAGAAGGTGGGCGAGCGCGTCGAGCGCGACGAACCGCTATTGGAAATCTCCACCGACAAAGTGGACGCGGAAATTCCCTCGCCCGCGTCCGGTGTGCTTACCCAGATCCTGGCCGTGGAAAACCAGACGGTGGAAGTGAACGCGGTCATTGGCTGGATCGACGGGGAAGGCGCAGGCGCGGGCGAGTCGGCCGGCGCAGCGACAGAAAAGGTCGCCGCCGTTCCGGCTCGGCCCGAGCGTGCCCCATCCGCACCCGGCCGGACACTCTCTGATTTACTCCCCGCGAGCGGCGGGGTCATCCGCTCGTCGCCGCTCGTGCAAAGGCTGGCGGTGGAGAACGACGTGGATCTGAGGCTGGTGAAGGGAACCGGATTGGGCGGGCGCATCAGCAAGCGGGACGTTCTCGAATACGTCGCGCAGCGCAAGACCGGGACCGCTCCTGCGTCGCCTGCCGTCACGGCACCAGTGGCCCCCGTTTCCGCGACCCAGGCCATCACCTTCACCGGGCCGGAGCTGGTGGTGCCGATGACGCCTATCCGCCGGCAGATTGCCGAGCACATGGTTGCCAGCCGCCGAACTTCCGCCCACGTCAGCACGGTTTTCGACGTCGAGATGACGTGCATCGCGGACGTGCTTACCAAGTACGGAGATGAATTTGAACGCCGGCATGGCTTGAAGCTCACTTTCACCCCCTTCTTTATTCGCGCGTGCGTGACGGCGATCCGAGATTTCCCCATCATCAACTCATCGGTGGACGGCACCAACATCATTTACAAGCGCGACGTGAACGTGGGCGTGGCCGTGGCGATGGAGTCAGGGCTGATTGTTCCCGTGATCAAGAACGCCGGCGACAAGAGTTTTCTCGACCTCGCGCGGGCGGTCAAGGATCTCGCCGAGCGCGCCCGCACCAAGCACCTCAGCGTCGAGGACGTGCAGGGCGGGACGTTTACCATCTCCAACCCCGGTGTCTTCGGGGGCCTGTTCGGCACGCCCATCATCAACCAGCCCCAAGTCGCGATTCTCTGCGTGGGCGCCATCGAGAAGCGCCCGGTGGTTCGTGACGATGCCATCGCCATCCGCCTGATGACTTACCTCGAAATGAGTTTCGACCACCGGGTGATCGACGGTGCCGTCGCCAACCAGTTCATGTCCCGCCTGAAATCGATCCTTGACAACTGGGATGAGCCGGTGATGTAGAGGCGAGCTCAATTCGCCGCTGCGGAGGCCGGCTTCTCTACTGCACCACCGAGGGCAGGCGGGCCAGAAGGCTGGCGTTGTCTTCCAGGCAGCCGTTCAGGTCCACGCCATCCTTGTGCAGTTGGGGAAGAACTGCGGCCAAGTTCATCGCGAAAAAGCGCTGGCCCTGGTCGCGCTCCCCAAGCACGGCGAATTCGGCGGCGATGGTTTGAAGAAGTTGGACGGATTGGTCCTTGGCGCGGCCCCATTTCTGGACGTGATCCCGCAGAACGCTCCGCAGAAAGTCGGTATGGCGGGGAGTCTGGTTGCTCCACTCGCCGTTGACATAATCATAGACGGAGATGACGTCGGCGGAATCTTCGTGGCCGCCGCAAAGCGTCCGATAGCGCGAGTGAGCGAGGATTTCCCACGCCGGGTCCTGATCGACCTTGCGCAGCTCAAGCCCCTCAAAGGGGAGGCCGTCCAGCCCCCGGATGCGGCCCAGCACGCGCACCGTCTCTTTCCCGAGCTCGAGCACCGTGACGATGGTACAGCAGCGGTCTCCGCCGGAATAAGAACCAATGAGCGCTTCCAGCGTTCCGTTGCCGGTCAGGTCGAGCGTGAATCGGGGTTTGGCGCGCCGGCCAGAGGCCGAGCGGCCGTTGCGACCGGCGAAATCGTAGACCGCCGTCCAGGTCTCGCGCGAACCTTCCAAGGTGTTCATCATGAAGGCCGGCCGGTTGGCCCGGTCATAGACCACAAAGCGACCAAGAGCGAATGTCAGTGGCGCAGGCGTTTGGCGGTAGAGCGAGGCCTGATAGCTAGCGAGAGCGAACGTCTTCAGTTTCTCATAACCCGACAGGTCGGGGGTCTCTCCGTGCAAACCCGTAGGAGAGAGAATGCGCTCTTCCGCAGAAGCGGCCAACTTCTCCAGCCCTGAAATTTGCCAGCGCTGCTGGGCAGCGATGAAGACCAGCACCATCACCCCCGCGACCCCAACCGAAATGGCGTTTTCACCCTTTTGCATTGCCTCAGCCTTTTGATGCGGTGCGAAAGGCCTGCGATTCCCGGCGTCGGTCCCATTCCTCTCGCCAGACTTCAGCGGGCGATCAAGGCGTGATTCGCGAAACCTCGCTACAACCATTTAAGCATGTCTGTCGAAGATTGTCAGTTTCCCGCGGAGTTAACAGGGCGGGTCTCACGACGCGGCGCGGCGGAAGGATTCGAGCGTCCAGGCGTCGTCGCGTTCGCTGTGTTTCAGGACATAGAGGTGGTTGTCGTCGGCGCGCACTTTGAAGCACTGATATCCCACGCCGTACCACTGGTCGAGAACTTCTATGACTTCGCGCGTCGGCGCGCTCGGGCGGCGGGCGGTGAAGCGCAGCGGCCGCTCCTCGGCCTTGTAGCCGGAGTAGCACTCGACTTTGAGCAGCAAGCTCACCGTCGTCCCGATGGAGAAATTATACGCCAATCATTCCAGCATCCGACAAGGCACGGCACTATGCCAATTCCTGCCGGATGGATTGCGCATAGTCATCGAGGCCCGCGATGGGCTGAAGGGCAATCTGCGCGTCGGCGAGGATGCGCTGCGAGTGCAGGGCGGTTTCATCTCCCGCGCCGGGCAGACCTTCGACGACGGCGGTGAGCTCGGCGGGTTCCTTTTTGCGAACGTAATTCACCATGAGGTTGGCGAGCACGTGGGCGAGGTCGTTATCACGCTGCAGCGACAGCGCGTGGATGAGCTTGACGTGGCCGTTTGGCTTGCCCGCAGCTTCGAGTGGCCGGTAGCCGTAGTCAAACGTAAAGGGATCACCTGATCCGGTCCATTGCGCGGCGGGCACGCGCTTCTCCACACGGTCCAGGACGCCGTGCCGGCGCAGCGCATCGGTGAGCCGTTGTTTGACGCGCATGCGCGTATCCTGCGCGAGCGCGGCGGAGTGCCGCGTCCCCACATAGCGAGAGAAGAGATTCTGCAGTTCTGATTGGGGATCGGCGGCGAGACACGTGCGGGGCGATGTCACCTGGATCAGATTGGCGTAGCTTTCCTGCATCTCGCGCACGAAGTCGTCGAGACGGTCCTCTCTCCTTCGTATTTCACCCTCGAAGTGTTGAGGCAAATCCTTGAGCAGATCCAGATCCGCTTGCGCGTGAAATGAGCGGATGCGGCGGAAATCGTCGGTGAAGAGGCAATCGAGATATTCCTCCTGCGGGCTGTAGAGAAACAGGCCGATGTTGAGTCCTTCTCCGCGCACGATGTCGGGGACATAGCGCACCAGGAAGAACGAACACGGCTTGAGTTGGACGTCTTCCGCCATGGGATTTCGCTGACGGTAACGGCGGTCTCTGACCGCCGACGCGGCTCGCACAGCCTAGCTACAGTTTCACTTCCAATTCGGAAACGGCGCGAGCGAGCTATTTTTGGCGTCGATGAGGGCCTGCCGTACGCGCCGCCGGCGCTCATCGAGGCGCTCGACCAGGCGCACGAAAAGTTCCCACTCGCCGCCGCACCATTCCTCGGGGATGCCGCGCCCACACTCCTCGAGTTCGGACGCGTCCAGGTTTTCCAGGCGCGAAAGGTACGGCTCGAACGACGACAGCCCGCGCACTTTCTCGTAGACCAGACGGCGGGGATAGAGGCTGCGGATGGGGCTGTCGGGAAAATTCCATTCACCGTCGTTAAAACAAAAACCCTGGTCAATGAGCGCGGCGGACCAGGCCGAACCTTCTTGATCGGCCGTCCGAAAAAAAATGGCCTGACGTCCGTCGCAATTGCACGTCCATTTGTCGAAGACCAGGGCGCCCACAAAAACCTTATCGACACTTGTCACCCGGCGGAGTAGGCGGTCGGGCAGAAAATCTACCACCAGAGTGTGAGCCGGCGAGCCCGGAAATTTCGAGCCGAACTGCACGCCGGGAAGGCAGGCTTCGCGACCGCGGCCGAGCTCGAATTGCAGCATGGGATTTCCCGCGATGAGGTCCGGGGAGACGTCGATGAACGCGGGACCGGGAACCGGCAGGCCGAGGAGCAGAGCCAGGCGGCTGGCCAGCATTTCGTTGGCAAGGATGCGAACGTGCTGAGGGTTATTGCGAAACTTAACGACGTAATTCTCGCCGTCCTCGCAGCGCAAAAGGCTCGGCTGCGACGCGCCGCGCATCTTGCACACAAATTCCATGGCGCGGATGGGACTGGAATCGGCCACCGCAAGCGCCCCGCAGTGTCCATCCCGCGCGTCGGGGGCGGGCCGGGAATCGGCGCCGATCTTATTTCTTGCAGCCATAGAACAAGGGATGAAATACCACCCGAGAAACATCCCGGCGACACGAAATTCCGCGGGAAGCCAAGAAACAAACGAAACGGCGGGGCCATGGCCCCGCCGCATCTTCGCAGCAATTCTGCCCCCGTCCACTCCTCGCCCCGCCGAAAACAGCGCCCGAACTAGAGACTTACCGCCGTCTCGATTTCTTCCGCCTCGCGGTCTTCCTGGCCTTGGCGGGCTTCCTTGATTTCTTTTCTTTTCTAGCCGCTTTCTTTTTCGGCGGTTTCTTGGCAGCTTTCTTCCGAGGCTTCACTTTCTTGCGGGCAGGCGCGGCTCGGCGTGCGGGCTTTGCAGGCGGTGGCGCCGGAGCGGCTGGGACAGCCGGAACTAGCGGAGCCGGCAGCGGTTCCACACTTTCCGCCTCGTAAGATATTTCCTCTTCCGGCAACTCGCCTTCGTCCGCGCCGACGCCTTCCTCTTCCTCCCGATAGTCGGAGGAGAGTTCGTCTCCGAAGTCTTCAAGCTCGTTGCCCGGTTCCTTCTCATCAGATTCGAACACCATGAATTCCTCCCCCAACCGAATCACTTAGCATCGCGGCTCGCGGACATGAATCTCTCATCTCAAATCCACAGGTCACGCCGCAGATGCCAGCGAGGCCAGATTTACTATGGGGCGAAAGCCAAAGTCAAGCGTAATGATGACAAAACGAAAATGCTAACGGGAGGCTCTCGCTTGGCCGGCCGGGGGAGATGCCGGAGGCGCGGCAGTTGGAGCAGATTTGGCGCTCGGCTGCGTCCGGGCAGGCGGCGGACTCTTTCGTGTCTGGGGGGTGGACGCCGAAGCTCGGGAGCGGCGCGCGCGTGACCTTCGCGGGCCGCTACTACCTCCGCTCGAGACATAAATCTTGAGTGTTCTGCCCGCAACCAGGCGCGAGCTTGAAAGTCTGTTCCAGCGGCGAATCTGATAGGCAGTGACGTCGAAGCGGTCGGCGATCCGTTCCAATGTGTCTCCGGCCTTGACCTTGTATCGCATCGGCCGGCGCGGGCCGCGTTCGCGCACGCGGACGAGTGAAGCTTCGTTCCCGGGCGCAAGGGGAAGAACCAGCCGTGAGCCTGGGTCGAGCGGAGTCTTGGGCTCCAGGCTGTTCGCCCGTGCCAGGGCAACGGTCGTTACTTTGAACTTGCGCGCCACGCTCGTCAGGGTATCGCCGTTTTCGACCGTGTGGGCTCGCCACCAGATGCGCTTGTCGGCAGGG
>JACQNR010000299.1 GCA_016202975.1 Acidobacteriota bacterium | reverse complement strand
CCCAATCCGCCAGATGATTTTTTCGCGCTTCGAAACGTCCATCCCCCGCCACGCCCGGTTCTCGAAGGTGCGTCGCGCCGCACGAACCGCCCTGTCCACGTCTTCGGGCGGCGCATCCGGAACCTCGCTGAGCTGCTCGCCCGTGGCGGGATTCATGACCGGGATGGTCTTCGCCCCCGCGGATTCCTGCCACTTACCGTCGATGAACAGACCGCATGGTTTGAGATTTTGTTTCAACACCGCAATTTGGGCTGCGTCCACGTGAAGTCTCCAGGATGATAGCGCCGGTTTCGGGTGGTTGTGCTTGGCAGGGATAATCTTACGACAGAACTCGCGTAGCGGCACGCGCCACGTCTCCGATGCCGACGACGACGGGCACATCGGATTGCAGCATGACCTGCCATGCCTTCACGTCGTTGAGGACATTGTATTCCTCGCCTCCGTCCGCCCAGTTTTTGAAGGCCATGCCGAAAACTCGAATGCGGTCGACGATGGTGGGATCTTTCAGAATGGCCGAAGCGACGTGGGTCCCCGCACCGATCGCCAGCACGATGAGCCGGTTGCTTTTCGAAAATTTCCTGGAGGATTCGATGGTGAAATCGACGGCGGCATTCGGGCGCGGAGTCTTGGAATCGGCGAGCGGCAGGCTGCCGCCTTCGAAAATGGGGGGAAGATCCTTCATTTTCATGCGGTTCTCGACCTCATCCGGAATCACGAGATTAGCCGGGCATCCGGCGGGCAGCGGGAACGAAGGCGCGTGAACGGAGATGACGGCGAGTACGTCGAACTCGGGGTGCGTGAGGATGTGAGCGACGACCCGCTAGTCGTCATCTTCATTTCCCGTGTCGGAGGAGAGAATGACGGGTATGCGCGCCTGGGCGACGGTCGCAAGGGAGGAGAAGAGCAGGAGCGTGATGAGTCTCCGCCAGGGGCGGGCAGGTCCCCGTGTGCGCATAAACAAAGTTTTAGTATCCCTTCTGCTTGTCCACGACATGAATCAGAGGCTCACCCGCGCCGAAGCGACGTAGGTTTTCTTTGAACAATTCCAGGTAACGCGCCCGCGTACCATCGGAACGGCCGGCAATGTGCGGCGTGATGACCACGTTTTCCATCTTCCAGAGCGGATGCCCCTTGGGCAGCGGCTCGGGGTCAGTGACGTCGAGCCCCGCGCCCGCCAGGTGCTTCGATTCGAGCGCCTGCGCCAGCGCCATCGCGTCGTAAAGCTTTCCGCGCGAGACGCAGATGAAGTAACCGCCCTGCTTGATCAGGGAAAACTGCTTGGCACCGACCATCTTCTCACTCTCGCGCGTGAGCGGCGCAGAGACAAAAACCACGTCCGCCTCCGGCAGCACGGAGTCGAGGCGGTCGGGCGGGACCGTGTATGCCATGTAAGGCGTATGGGGGATGTCCTTGGGGTTGACGCCAATGACCTTCATGCCAAACGCCCAGGCGCGAATCGCGATTTGCGTGCCGATGCCGCCCACGCCAATCACCACCGCCGTCTTGCCCTGCAGTTCCAATGGATTGTAACTGCGCGAATCCCATTCCTCCTCCGCTTGTTGCGGGATGATGCGGTTGAGCTCACGCGTCAAGGCAAGCAGCAGCGCGAATGCGTGGTCCGCGATTTCAGGGCCTTGGGTGATTTTGCAGTTGGTAAGCGTGATATTGCTATTGGCCAGTTCAGGGAAGAGGTAATGTTCGACGCCCGCCGAGAAGACCTGCACCCACTGGAGCTTCTTCGCGGCCCGAACCATTTCCGGGTTAATTGGACCGAGGACACCATCGGCGTCCGCGAGTTCCTCCATCAGGTGGGCTTTGTCGGGCGCGACAATGCAAACCCCCGGGGCGTACGCCTCAAATTCCTTGATTTCTGCCGGACCGATCGGGCTGTCGTACGTTCCGGGAGCAGTCAAAACAACTATTTTCTTTTCGCCTGCCATGAGCGCGAGCACACAACTGAAGATGGCGACGACCGCCAGGATGGCGCGTTTTCGTGACATGGTATGGAATCTCCTCGTCGGAACTTCGTTAGGAGCGCGCTGCTTCCTGCCTGACTCATCCAGGCGCCGCAGCACTCGATGGCTGCGAATCATAGTTTTTCGAATAGGGTGAGTCAAGGCCAAACATCGGCATGAAACATTTCCGCAAACGACCTTCGCGAAACCGGTATATCGAACCGTAGTGATTTCAGTCGAGTGAGGGCCCCGCGGCATGGAGCGGTGAAAACTCCCGCCAAGGCAGCTATGCTGGTACCTGATGACGGACTTGCGAGCTTCCCAATCGAGCGATTCCCGGCCAGTGAGGCAATTCCTTCCAGCGGGCGCCGCGGCCTTCATTCTCCGCCTGGCAGCAGTTTTCGTAACCATTGCTGCGATCACATTTCTCTGTTGGCGTCTGGTGCCCGTGAACGCGACCACGGTGGGTTTCCTCTATTTGATCGCCATCCTTGTGATGGCGGCGACCTGGAGTTTTGTCGAAGCGCTCATCGCTTCCATTGTGTCCGTGCTCAGTTTTAACTACTTCTTCTTTGTCCCCAAAGGCACATTCAACATCGCTGAGCCCGAGAACTGGGTGGCGCTTTTCGCTTTTCTGGCCACTTCGCTGGTCGCCAGCCAGCTGTCTGCGCGGGCTCGCCAACGGACACGGGAGCCTTTAGACCGCCAGCAGGAGATGGAAAAACTCTATGCCTTGAGCCGCGCCATATTGTTGATCGACGTAAACGCTTCCCCCGGCCGGCAGATCGCGCACCAGATTCAGGACATCTTTGGTTTCGCCGGTGTGGCCCTGTACGATCACAAGGCCGAGGAAATCCATCTTGCCGGCTCTGCCAGCGTAGCCCAATTCGACGATGGGCTGCGCCAGGCGGCGGCCGGCCAAATCAAGCAGGGCAGCTCAGAAGGGGAAGCAATTTTCACGCCAATCCTTCTGGGAGGAGAATCCATCGGCAGCCTGGCGGTACTCAGGGGAACGCTTTCGGGGCCTGCCCTGAACGCTCTCGCCAATCTTGTTGCTATCGCCCTGGAGAAAGTCCGCGGACAGGAAGCCGCGAACCGCGCCGAGGCGGCGCGTCAAAGCGAGGAGCTGAAGTCCATCCTTCTTGATTCGTTGGCGCACGAGTTCAAAACACCGCTCACTTCGATCAAGGCCGCCTCGACGGCCCTTCTTGCGTCAACTGTCAAGAGCGACAGCGAACAGCGTGAGCTCATCACCGTCGTCAATGAGGAGGCGGACCACTTGGCGCGGCTGGTGACGGAGGCTACCGAGATGGCTCGGATCGAGGCGGGCGAGGTTCGTCTGAACGCCAGCCCGCATGCGCCGGGTGAGTTGGTTGAAATGGCCCTGGAACGGATGACACCCGCCCTAGAGGGGAGGAAGGTTACCGTCAGCAGGGCGAATGGCCTGCCATTGATCCTGGCGGACCCGAAGCTTCTTGAACTTGCCCTCCGGCAGTTGCTCGACAACGCGGTGAAGTATTCTCCTCCCGCCTCGCCCGTCATGATTCGGGTCGAGCGCAGCACCCGCGGCGTGATCATCAGTGTGGCGGACGAAGGCCCGGAAATTCCCGAACGTGATCGGGCGCGCGTCTTCGAGAAGTTCTACCGCAGTCCTGGGACCCGCCACCATGTTCTGGGCACGGGGATGGGGCTGGCCATCGCGCGTGAAATTGTATCGGCCCGCGGGGGCGAGATCGGGTTTGAGAATTTATCAGGGGGCGGTACACGGTTTTGGATCGCGCTTCCCCCGGGCGCGGAGGAGAAGATCGCGTGAGTGCCGGCCTGATCCTGGTGGTTGACGACGACCCGCAAATCCGCCGCGTCATGCGGACAACACTCGCGGCGAGCGGCTACGAAGTGAACGACGTGCGTAGCGGCGAGCAGGCCCTGGAAATGATCCGTGCGGAAAGGTACGACCTGGTCTTGCTGGACGTGAACATGCCCGGGATGGGAGGGCTGGAAGCCTGCCGGGCTATCCCCGGCGTTTCGGAAGCCGCCATTATCATGCTTACGGTTCGGAACACCGAACGAGACAAGGTCGAAGCCCTCGACGCCGGAGCCGACGACTATGTGACCAAGCCTTTCAGCACACCGGAGCTCCAGGCGCGCATTCGCGCCGCTCTGCGCCGCGCTCCCTCCGCTGATCCAGTGCCGCAGCAGATCCGGCTTGGACGTGCCGAGATTGACTTCCCGTCCCGTCAGGTGCGGCTTCCGGGGCAGGAATTTCGTTTGACGCCCAAAGAATTCGATCTCCTCCGTTACCTCGCAACCCACCCCAACCGGCCAGTCTCTCACCGGGAACTGCTCCAGGCGGTGTGGGGGCCGGACTATGGTGACGAGGTCGAGTATCTGCGGGTTTTTATTAACCAGCTCCGCAAGAAGATCGAATCGAACCCGCCCAATCCCGAGTTCAT
>JACQNR010000021.1 GCA_016202975.1 Acidobacteriota bacterium | reverse complement strand
GGACCGTCACCCAGGAAGAGATTGAGAAGAGGATGGCCCAATGGCTCGGGAAGTGACCTGGGCCGAATCTGCCTGGAGTGACCTGCAGCAAACCGCCGATTTAATCGCCAAGGATTCGATACGATACGCGGCTGCATTTGTGCGCGAGGTGCGCGACGCTGCCCGCTCTCTGAGCTAATTTGCGGAACGCGGCAGAGTGGTTCCGGAGTTGAATCAGTCAAGCGTTCGGGAACTGTTCGTCAGGAGCTATCGTCTGATCTACATCATTCGCCGAGATGAAGTCTGCATCCTTGCCCTTATTCATGGCTCGCGAGACCTTGAAACGCTGTGGAAAAGAGAAGCTCGGCCGCGCCCTTAGCCTGGGTTGCCTCTGGTAATCCCTGACGGAGAATTGAAATGGTTGCTTTTGTGGTTTACTTGAATAAGCGAAGGATTTGCCTAGCTGGTGTCGGCGCAGATGGAGCCCTCGCATCTATCGTCAGTTATGTTTCCTGCCAGCGCCATAGAGAATTAAGGCTGGAGACCGGTGGCCTCGCAAGCCGGACCGCTGAGCACCTGCGCTGGAGCAAGGCGCGTCCGAAGGTCGGGAATGATATTCGAATTAAAATCAAGAGGACCAGGATGGTGCAGGAACCTCGACATAGGCATCAAGACGACCCCATAAAGAGTCTTGAGTCGAAAAAGAACCATGTTCGTCAAATGGCAAAGGAACTGGGCTGGACTATATCCGAAGGCGGCAATTGACCACATCGCCGTAAGACCTCCGCTCTGTCGCGGAGACTCGTGCTATATTGAAATGACTGACCACATGGGCGCGTAGCTCAGTTGGGAGAGCGCGGCGTTCGCAACGCTGAGGTCGAGGGTTCGAATCCCTTCGCGTCCACCAGATTGACTGCCTTCAGGTAGACTCGGCTGTGTATAATGGGGCATGAAGTGCCCGAAGTGCTCCCAGGAAAACCTCGAAACGACACGATTCTGTAACCGCTGCCACACGCCGCTGCACTACTATTGCCCGGCGTGCAAGCACGTCCAGACCCACAGCGGAACCTGCGACCAGTGCGGTGTGGATTTTGCCAAATACGCGGCCATGCTGGTGTTCAAGGCGCAAGCCGATTCCGGTCTTGCCAAAGAACGGGCACGCACCCGCATGGGCGTCGTCAAGCAGATTGTCCTGCTCCCCATCACGGGCGGATTTTCGCTGGTGAAGTATTTGTTAGAGTATTTGCGAGGCCAATGAGGCGCAGTGCGCGCCCGGGGCGTCGTCTATTTTAGGGCCTTGCTGGCCATGAACTTCTTGGCTTTGGCGAGGAGCTCGCGCGCCTGGGGCAGATGTTCGAGCGCCTGCTGGACAAGTTCATCATTTTCGACGCTCAACCGGGAGGCTTCCTGCTCGCCGAAGATCACGGTCACGAGCTGGAGCTGGATCCGTTTCTTGATGAAGTCCAGATTCGCTTCAAAATCCTGATCGCTGACCTGGATTTTCTCCTTCTCCAGGAAGCGCTTGAACTCGGAGAGGACGTCGTCATCAACCTGGAAATCGCGGGCGATCGTCTTGTGGTTGGCCAGGTAGAACTTGCCGAAATTGAAAAACGCGCCTCGCTGGGTCAGAGTTTCCTGTGGAGAAGTGAGTTTGGTCTCGGGAACGCGAATGTCGGGGTCGATGCCGCCGCCGCCGTAGACTTCGCGGCCGCCGTCGGTCAGGCGGACTTCATTATGCGCGTTAGAATTCATGGCGGGGTGATAGTAATAATCGTAGAGCGAAACATCCGAATAAGATCGCTGGATGAGTCGCCCGCTGGGCGTGTAATAGCGGGCGGTGGTGAGCGCTAGGCCGGATTTCTCGCTGAGCGGATAGACGGTCTGAACGAGCCCTTTTCCGAAACTCGACTCGCCAATGACGAGTGCGCGGTCGTGGTCCTGCAGCGCGCCGGTGACGATCTCCGCGGCGCTTGCCGTGAGCCGGTTAATGAGCACGACAATGGGATAGGGGGTGCCCTTGGAGCCGCGCGTTGCGTAGTAGCGCTTCTCGCGGGACTGCCGCCCATAGTGGTAGACAATCAGCTGATTCTTGTCGACGAAATGCTCGGAGACTTCCACCGCCTCCTGCAGCAGGCCTCCGGGGTTCCCGCGAAAATCAAGGATCAAACCCTGGAGCGAATCCTCGTCGAGCTTGCCGAGGGCAGCATCGAGTTCGTCGCTGGTGTTTTCATTGAAGCTGGAGATGTGGATATAACCGATGCCGGGGCGCAGGAGGAAAGATGCGTCCACGCTTTTGCGGGCGATTTCGTCGCGCGTGATGTTAAACTCCAGTGGTTCATCGCTCCCCTCCCGCGAAATCGTGACGTGCACTACCGTTCCACGCGGCCCCTTCAGCATTTCGGCGACCTGAGTGGTGTTTAAGTCCTCGGTCGATTTGCCATCGACCTTCACGATGATGTCTCCGGGCCTCAGCCCCGCGCGGAAGGCGGGCGATCCGGGCATGGGAAGCAGGACGATGGTGACGAGCTTGCCGAGTTTTCCGGGCCGTCCTTGAATCTGCATCCCGACGCCGTAGTATTTACCCTCCTGGTCCTCGCGCAACTGAGCGTAGGCGCGAGGGTCGAAGAAGGTCGAATGCGGGTCGAGCGTCCGAAGCATTCCGGGGATGGCTCCCAGGTTCGTGTTGGAGGGGCCGAAAATGGCCTTGTCAGGATCGACGGGGTCGGCGTAATTCTGCTCGACGGTGTTGAAGACTTTGGTGAAGGCGTCGTAACTTGCCTGGACGTCGGCGTCATCGGAGTGGGCCGCCGTGGCCTCAACCCGCTGGCCATAAACGCCTCCCAGCAACGCACAGAGGATGACAGTCGAGCCAATGAACCAAACGACGCGCCGAGTCTTTTTCATTATGAATCGAGCCCCCACCTCTATATTGGAGTATAGCACACAGTCTTTACATGCCATCAAAAACATCCCGCCATTTCTATGAGATGCTACTGGGTACCAAAAGTTATGCCTCACGCCGTTTTTATGATTTGGGGGCAAGGGCCGGTAGTGGGCCAGTGCCGTGTCTGTATCAGCAGTTTCCGACCGCCACTACAGCCAAAAGTACCCCTCGGGTGGGCGATACTTCTTGACAACATCCGAGGGGTCTCCTATCATCACTATTTCGGAGGGGCGAACTTGTTTGGCGGCGATCTGGTCTCGATAGGATTTATTCTATTTGTGGCGTTCCTGCTTTTCGGCCCCAAGAAATTGCCGGACATTGCGCGCGCCCTGGGCAAAGGAATGGGGGAATTGCGCCGGGCCTCGAACGAACTTCGCATCTCTTTCGAGGAAGAAATAAGAAACATGGATCGGCCCTCGGAAGGAGCGTCCGACTCCGCTCCGTATTATGGCCACAACCATCCAGAACCCACCCGAGAAGAGCCCGAATCAAGATCCTGAGGAAGAGCACCTTGGCGGCCGCCAGATGTCGTTCTTCGAGCACCTCGAAGAACTCCGGCAGCGCATCCTTCGCGCCATCCTCGGCTTACTGATTGCCACGGCGGTGTGTTTCTATTTCTCCGATCAGATCTACGCATGGCTTTCCGCTCCTTTGACTCAAACCCTCCGCGAACTGGGCCAGCCTGAAAAGTTGATTTATACCAACCCCATTGACCCCTTCAATCTCTACATCAAGCTTTCGATCGTGATGGGTATCTTCCTCTCCTCGCCCTATATTCTTTACCAAATCTGGCTCTTTATTTCTCCCGGGCTATACCGGCACGAGAAACGGTACGTCTTTCCGTTTGTCCTACTGACCAGCGGACTTTTTATTACCGGCGGATTATTTGCTTACAAACTTGCGTTTCCTCCCGCGCTGAAGTTCCTGGTCCAGTTTGGCCACCAGTTTGAAGCGCGCATTACCATTGACCAGTACTTGAAACTGGTCACCACGATTATGGTGGGCGTCGGGCTGGTGTTTGAGCTTCCCGTCATCATACTTCTGCTGTCGATTTTTGGAATAGTAACGCCCAAATTCCTCCTGAAAAATATGCGGTATGCCATCCTGGTGACGGCCGTACTTGCCGCTGCCATCGCGCCTACGCCGGACCTGGCGACGGTCTTTATCCTCTGGATCCCCATGGTTGGACTCTACATCGTCAGCATTGGACTCTCCTGGATCGTTTACCTGAAGAAGAAAAAGGCGCGGCAGGATGCTTAGCGGCGGGAAGGCGGCGGGACTGCTGGGTGTTGTGGCTGCCGCGCTGCTTGTCCCGGGGTTGTCGGCGCCGTCGGGGCTGCTCGGGGTCAGCGGATTTTCGGGAGGCCGGGCCTTTGAAGATTTGAAGCGCATCGTGGCATTGGGGCCGCGCCCGTCAGGGTCGGTGGCGCTCGCCAAGACGCGCCAGGAAATCTCCCGCCAGCTCAAACTCGCGGGGCTGATGGCAGAGGAAGATAATTTCACTGCCTCGACGCCCGTGGGTCCCGTTCCGATGACGAACGTCATCGTGCGCATCCCAGGCGACCAGAAAAAGATCGTAGTGGTGGCAGGCCACTATGAGACCAAGCGCTTTAGCGACTTCAGGTTTGTGGGAGCGAACGACGGCGGGTCGAGCGCGGCGTGTCTGGTCGAGCTTTCGCGGGTCCTTGCCACGCGGAAGAACAAATTCACGTATTGGCTAGTTTTTTTCGATGGAGAGGAAGCCTTCGGCGATTTTTCTGAGACCGACGGTCTCTACGGGAGCCGTCACCTCGTTCGAAAGCTGGCTGCGAGCGGAGAACTCAGCCGTCTCGAGGCCGTCATCGTGGTCGACATGGTGGCCGATTCCGATCTGAACATCCACCGCGAAAATAACTCGACACCCTGGCTGACCGACCAAGTCTTCACCGCCGCGCGCCGCCTGGGGTACGGCCGGTACTTTCTTGACGATCCGCGCTATTACATCGACGACCATGTGCCCTTTGTGAATGCAGGCGTTGCCGCCGTAAACCTTCTGGATTTTAGTTACGGCCACGGCAACCGCTACTGGCATACGGCCGAAGACACGCTCGATAAGTGCAGTCCTTTCAGCCTCACGATCGTAGGTCGCACCGTCATGGCCACGCTGGAAGGCTTGGAACAGACTCTGAAATAACCAGGCCGGCCGTGTGGGCCCGACCCTACCTTCAGTCAGGTAGGGATCCCCGTTGTCGCGGCTTCCTGCAGAACAGGACTGCGTTAGAGCAATCACGATGACCAATTTCGCCGCCCTCAGCCTATTCACCCTCTTCGTGCTCGGCTTGCTGACTCTCGATCTTGGCGTATTTCACCGCCGGGCCCACACGGTGACCATTCGTGAGGCGACCATCTGGACCGTGGTCTGGATAGTCCTGTCACTGGCCTTTAACGCGGGACTCTATTTTGTGCGTGGCCATCAGGCGGCCCTCGAATTCCTCACGGGTTATATCCTTGAAAAATCCCTTTCCATGGATAACGTGTTTGTGTTCGCCGTGATCTTCACATATATGGCCGTGCCGTCCGTTGCCCAGCACAAGGTCCTGTTTTGGGGAGTTCTGGGAGCGCTCGTGATGAGGGCGATTTTTATCGCCGCGGGGGCCGCACTGATTGCGCGCTTCCATTGGGTCCTTTACATCTTTGGGGTCTTCCTGCTGGTGACCGGCGTGCGGCTCTTCAGCAAAGGCGAGGAAGAAGTACATCCGGAGAAGAATCCGGTGATTCGTCTGGCGAAGAGGTACCTTCATGTGACCAGGGATTACGAAGGGACTCGTTTTTTCGTTTGGCGGGAGGGCCGCCTCAAGGTGACGCCGCTGTTTATCGTCCTTCTCCTGGTTGAGACAACCGACGTCATCTTTGCCGCGGATTCCATTCCCGCCGTGTTCGCTGTCACGATCGATCCGTTTATCGTTTACACGTCGAATGTGTTTGCCATCCTCGGCCTGCGCGCGCTCTATTTTGTGCTTGCGGGCGCCATCCTGAAATTCCGCTACTTGCGTCCCGGGCTCGCGCTGGTTCTGATCTTTGTCGGTCTCAAGATGCTGATCGCCAGCGTCTACAAGATTCCGATTCTCGTTTCCCTCGCGGTGATCACCGCCATCCTGGCCGTCGCCATCGGTGCGTCGCTCCTCACCAGGTCCAAACCTGCCTCCGAAGTTTCAAAGTAACAGGCGGGCCATGGTGTCACACACAAGCATGTTGCGCTGTGCAGGAAGAGGACCTGTCATGGTTGTGATCCGGTCGGCACCGCTTGATCGGCTACCCGCTAGCTGGCCGTGGCGTGAGTGCGATTGAGGGCAGGGGCGTTGGGCTTGAAGGCCACCTTGGAGTCTTTGGCTACAAAAGAGTGCTTGGGAGGGCCGGTTTCGTCCTTCAAAGGAAAATCGGTGCGATAGTGGGCCCCACGGCTCTCCTTGCGTGCGAGGCCGGAGCGGGCGATCGCGCGCGCCGTTTCCAGGATATTCCTTGCCTCATAGTAAGGACGTGACGGCGGTGAGGCCGGTATCTCGATCGCTTGCAAACGCTCCACCGCCGAGCGAAGCTGGTCGCCCGAGCGGATGACCCCAACTTTTTCCCACATCAGGCTGCGCACTGTGCAAAGCGCCTTCTCTATTTCCTTGGGATGAGGCGCTTGCGACGGTGCTGGCACATCCGCGGCAGGCCGACTGCTCGCAGATGCGGTGCGCAGGGCCGACTTCTGCGCCACCATGGCGCGAGCGGCGTAGGCGCCGAAAACCAGGCCTTCAAGCAGCGAATTGCTGGCGAGGCGATTCGCCCCGTGAACGCCCGTCGCGGCGACCTCGCCCGCGGCGTAGAGGCCTTGGAGACTCGTCGCGCCGTTCAAATCGGTGGCGACACCACCCATGGCATAGTGCGCCGCGGGGCGGATGGGCATCAGATCGGTGGTGATATCGAGATTCGATTCCAGGCAGGTTGAGTAAATGCGCGGAAACCGTTTCTGGATGTGCGCCGCGTCGAGCCCGGTCATGTCGAGATAAGCGAACTCGCTGCGCGTGCGGTGCATTTCCATGACGATGGCGCGCGAGACGATGTCGCGTGGCGCCAGTTCCGCTGCTTCGTGATAGCGCGGCATAAAGCGTTCGAGGTCGATGTTGCGCAGTTGTGCCCCCTCGCCGCGCAGCGCCTCGGAAAGCAGAAAGCGCGGGGCGTTCTCGACGTAGAGCGCCGTGGGGTGGAATTGCACGAATTCCATGTCGCTCAGTGCGGCTCCGGCGCGCCAGGCGACGGCAACGCCGTCTCCAGTGGCCACCGTCGGGTTGGTGGTTTCTTTGTACACCTGACCGAGTCCGCCCGTGGCGAGAAGCACGGCCTCCGCATAAACCTTGTGAGTTCTGCGTGTTTTCTCGTCCAGGTACTCGGCACCCACGACGCGCCCGCCGTCAACGATCAGGTCGAGGACAAAGGCGTAAGGCTGTACGCCAATTGCCTTCAATGACTTCGCTCTCGCCATGAGCGCGCGGAGAATCTCCCGCCCCGTGCTATCGCCGTGAGCGTGCAGAACGCGCGACCGGCTATGCGCGCCCTCGCGCGTGAAAGCCAGCTTGGTGCCGTTGCGGTCGAACTTCATCCCCCACTCGATCAGTTCGTGAATCAGCTTGGGGCCTTCTTCGACCAGAATGCGCACGGCCTCTTCCAAGCATAGGCCGTCGCCCGCAACGAGCGTGTCCTGCAGGTGGAGGGATACTTCATCGTCTTCGCTCAAGGCGGCGGCGATCCCGCCCTGCGCGTATTGCGTGCTCGATTCGTAGAGCTCGCCCTTGGTGAGCACCAGAACCTGTCCAGCGGGCGCGAGCTCGATGGCGGCGCGTACCCCGGCAATCCCGCAACCCAGGACGAGGAAGTCAACCTTCAATGGCTTTTCCCGATGCATGTGCACTCACATCATACCGTTCGGTTCTTGCGTTCGCAACCTGACTCCCCAATCGAGGGCCCGCTAGTCGCCGTGTTGCGCCAGGAATGCCCTTGGATCCTGGTTCCGTTGACCGTACCATGTCGTGCTAATCTGGTGAGGAATG
>JACQNR010000302.1 GCA_016202975.1 Acidobacteriota bacterium | reverse complement strand
TGAGCGTTCCTTCCACGTTGACCCGTTCGATCCTCTGAAATGCCTCCAGCTTCATCTCGGCCAGGGAAGACACCATGGCGATACCGGCGTTGGCCACTAGCAGGTCAACGCCTCCCCAGGTCCGAATGACAGCTTCAAACGCCGCAGTAACGGAGGCGGGGCTTGTGACGTCGAGTCCAGTGCACATCACCTGGCCGGGGAAGCGCGAATCGAGATCGCGCACCAGGCTGGTAAGCGCGTCTTCCGCAAGATCGGTCACGGCCACGTGACAGCCCTGTTCGAGCAATCCTTCGGCTATCCCCGAGCCGATCGCTCCCGCCGCGCCCGTGATGAGCGCCACATGACGCGCCAGCGGCGGCTCGCCACCGGGGCCGAGCTTCGCGTGCTGGTAAGTGTGATACTCCATTTCGAAGAGTTCGTCTTCCGGCAGCCCTTCGTAACTGCCCATCGCGGTGGCACACGTTTTGACAGCCACGGTGTGCGCGGTGATGTCGCGAGCAATCCGTGCGGCCTTCGCGCTTTTTCCGGCACACAATGCGCCGAGGCCGGGGAGAAAGATCACGCGTGGCAGCGAGTCAAGCCGGGCGAGCCCTTCGGGAATTTCCCCCGAGTGGCGCTCGACGTAGGCGGTGTACTCGGATTTGTACCTCTCGACGCCGGCCTGAAGCTGTTCGCGAAGTTTCGTCGCGTCGTCGTAGTCCGGCTTCTCAATCCACAGCGGAAACGCCTTGGTGCGGATCAGGTGGTCGGAGGTGAGGGGAGGCGTCGCGGCAATTTCCCGGCCGCGGGCAGAATCGGCAAGATCCAGAACCTGGCGAGTTATCAGGGGCTCAAGAATGATGCGGCGGTATGGATGGTCCGCGTCCGCGGTTCGCTCGGCGAGCAATCCGCGCAGGATGGGCGCGACCGTCGCCACGCGTGCGAGGGCGGTCACTTCGGAGGTGACGGCCGCGGGCGCGGTCACACGCGCCGTCCCCGCGGCGATGAATTCCTCGGCCCGCGAAACGAATTCGATCATGGCGTCGTAGGATTGGCGCGCCGCCTCAGCCCAGGTCATGATGCCGTGCTTGATCCACACCATGCCACGCGCGCGCGGATTCGCGTCGTAGGCCGCCGCGACCGCCTGGGCAAGCTTGAAACCCGGCCGGACGTAGGGCAGAACGATGACGTCGCCACCCAGGGCTTCGCGAACCAGGTCTGCTCCCTTCGGCTGATTGGTCAAGGTCAGGATGGCGTCCGAGTGCGTGTGGTCGATGAATTTGTGCGGCAGAAACGCGTGCACGAGCGTCTCGACCGAGGGCGCGGGCGCTCCGGCGCAGAGAAGGTGAGTGAGCATCTCCTCGAGCATGCGTTCGTCAGAGAGGTTGGGGAGGGCGCGCAGCTTGCCAAGGTATTCAAGCTCCAGGCCGGGGAAACCGTCTGGCTCGATCGCGGCCATGTCGCGGCCGGAAGCTTTGATGTAGATGGTGGAAACCTGCTGGCCGAGAAGGTTGGTGTGCGTGCTCTTGACCGAGGTGTTGCCACCGCCGTGCAACACCAGCTTCTCATCGACGCCGAGTAATCGGGCCGAGTACACGCGCAGGGCTAGGTCTTCACCGCATTCCCCGGCGTATTTTGCTATGAATTGCTTTGCTTCGTCGTCGCGCCAGCGATTCTGCATGGGTGTCCGGAAGGCCGATATCGTTACTTCTTGCTTCTGGCTTCTGCTCTCACTGATTCCAACATAAATCGCGCGTTGGCTTCGGCGGCTTTGCCGTCAAAGACGGCGCTCCCGGTAACGATCATGTCCACGTCCGTGCGCGCGATCTCGCCAATATTGTCTTTCGTGATGCCTCCGTCAATGGCGAGCAGAACGTCTTTGCCCGAGGCGGCGATCATCTGTTTTGCTTTTTCGACCCGGCGGTGGGCGGCGGGAATAAATTTCTGCCCGCCCCAGCCGGGGTTCACCGCCAGAATCAGAACCAGTTCAAGCTCGTCGAGCAGCGGCTCCAAGGTTTCGATCGGCGTACCGGGATTCAATGCCGCGCCGCGCACGATGCCGCGTGCCGGGTCATTGGCGTTGGCGAGCCCGCGCATCTGCTGCAAAACGCGGTGCGGGTGCGAGCAGGCTTCGGGATGAACGGTGATGATGTCGGCGCCCGCAGCAGCGTAAGAAGACACTTTGTCGATCGGCTCGTCGATCATCAGGTGTGCGTCTTTGAGGAGCGGTGTCTTGAGCGCCTTGATGAAGGGTGGGCCGACGGTCATCATCGGGCAGAAAACGCCGTCCATCACGTCGATGTGAAGGAGCTTGGTGCCGACCCGTTCCAGTAACTGAAGTTCCGAGCCGAGCGAAAGCAGGTCGGCGGTGATAATGCCAATGCTCACATTTGGCGCCGATTCGCGAAGTAATTGGAATGCAGTTTGGTTGGCCATGGTGATGATAGGCCCTCACCCGGTGCGGCGCCTCGGACCCCCTCTCCCATAGGGAGAGGAACGGGAGCCACACAGTCAGTTGCGTGCAGGACTACCGTGCCACCGGCGCCTCGGCCTTCTTCTCGTTCTTCATGGACTGGTAGAAGTCGTAGGCGTGC
This sequence comes from Acidobacteriota bacterium, assembly GCA_016202975.1. Taxonomy (GTDB): domain Bacteria; phylum Acidobacteriota; class Terriglobia; order UBA7540; family UBA7540; genus JACQNR01. Next base: position 7,973 of record JACQNR010000302.1, on the reverse strand, counting down.
TGAGGCTTCATCCCTTCGTGCACGACTTTCCCCACCGCCTGAATCATGGCGACGGGCGCGTCGGCCTGGAAGATGTTCCGGCCCATGTCGACCCCCGACGCGCCCTGATCGATAGCGTTAAATGCCATCACCAGCGCGTCGAGTTCGGGAAGCTTCTTGCCGCCCGCCATGACCACCGGTACCGGGCAGGAGGCCGTCACCGTCTCAAACCCTTCCGGACAGTAGTAGGTCTTTACGACGTGCGCGCCCAGTTCCGCGCAGATGCGCACCGCAAGGCGCAGGTATTTCGCGTCGCGAACCAGATCCTTGCCGACCGCCGTCACCCCCAGCACCGCCACGCCCGCGCGGTTCCCCATGTCGACCAGGCGCGTCAGGTTGTGAATCGATTGCGTCTCAAACTCGCCGCCGACGAATACCTGGACGGCCACGGCGCAGGCGTTCAAGCGCACGGCGTCTTCCATGTCCATGGCGATATTTTCGTTCGAGAGCTCCTTCAGAATGCTGGGGCCGCCGCTGGCACGCAGCACGATTCCGTTGCGGCTGGAAGAGGGAATTGAGGACCGCAGAATGCCGCGCGTCAGCATCAGCGCGTCGGCGTAAGGAACGAGCGGAACGATGTTCACGTCCACTCGCTCAAGCCCTGTTGTCGGTCCCTGAAAATATCCGTGGTCAATCGCCAGCATTACCGTCTTGCTCGAGGAGGGGTTGAAAATCCGCGATAGGCGGTTCTGAACGCCCCAGTCGAGAGCCCCCGAGCCTTTCAGGAAGAACGCTTGGTTCTTCGCCGGTATATCCAAGTAAAATTCCTTCTGTTCAGTGCTGCCTTCTACGTCGGGCATAGCTTCTTCCTCCTTTAGGAAACTGGGCTGATATATCCATTCGCAGAAAATAATTAAACTGCGTTCACTAGCACTTGTCAATGAATATGTATTGGTACAATCTCCGCTCACGGGTTGACGTCCCCGCGTATCCCGGGTCAGCCGAAATAGCAGGTCCGCAAGGTTTGCATATCGGAATGTGCGGGTTTCGCATTGTCTAATCAGGACTACCATTCTGATTCGGCAACTAAGCTCTCGTCGGGCAAGAGTTGAAAGCCGTGATCATGGACTGAAGCTGAGCGACACGAAAAGAACCACTACCTGCAGAGTAGTTCCATCGATTTCCCCTGAGTCCCGCCTGACGACGAGAAGCCTGAACTCAGAATGGTGGGTGGTGAGTGGACCTCTTTCGGTTGCTGCCAGGTTGGTCGTGGCCATGGCAGCGGCGGCTCAAGCCAGCTGAGGTGGTCATGGCCCGTTGCTTTGAGCCTGAATCCAGCCATCAGGTTATGGGGAAGATTGACGGGGCGCAAACTCAGCCGGGAGCCAAAGAGGAATGCGCCTACCGCAGATTACGAGCTATTTTGCATCCTACCCAGGGATCTTAGGATTACGCATGGGGTTAAACTCGCGGATCTCCCCGGCAGAATTTTTTGCGACTTTTGGAGTTGACACCAATCTCGCAAGAGGTTCCCACCAGCCAAAGTACGCGTGGACTGCTGCAAGCCCCGCCTCAGGGACCCCCTTCGCTTGGGCTTTGGCGACAGCTTTCAGGCGTTCGGAATAGCTGGGTGGAAAATTGAAGAGCAGCGCCGTGGCGGCTAAGGCAACGTCAAGGCGGGATGTACCAAAAATAATTCTTGACAAGATGTAATCAACTATGTGATAGAATCCGCTTCATCAGTTAGGCTTAGCGTCGGGTCAACAACGGCAAGCTGAGGAGATAAGTGGACCAAAGCTGCGGCGGTTGCCCAAGGGAATCCTTCGAGTTCTTGAATTCGGACTTAAATCGACGGCAGACGCCGTTGACGTTGTTCCGAGTGGGAGCTGTCCAACGAAGGGTTGTGTATTTCCTGCCCAAGGGTGTCTGGGCAAGACTCTTGCTGCAAGCTTCGTAAATATGTCTCCGGGCAGGTCACTGATCTGAGTGGACCTGCTGAGCGGTGTTTGGTTACAGATGCGTAATATGAGGTATGTCTTGGTGAAGGCACAACAACCTGAAAACTAAAGGAGGGCGGTATGCGGGTATTACGGATTTTGTCAGTATTGATCGTTGGCCTGGGCCTGACACTTGTCACCGCAACAACCTTGCGAGCCCAGACGACCGGAACCATCTACGGCCAAGTCTCTGACCCAAGTGGCGCCGCAGTTCCCGAGGCAAATATCACGGTCGAGAACACTGGAACGGGGCTGGTGCGCAAAGCCGTCAGCACATCCGTCGGATCGTACCTGGTTCCCTCACTACCCCCGGGGGCTTACAAGGTAACTGTGGAGCATTCCGGATTCACAACTTACGCTCAAACCGGTATTACCGTGATCGTTGGAGAAAATGCTCGTGTCGACGCTGAGTTAAAAGTCGGGGCAATGACCCAGAGGGTGGAAGTGTCTGCCAGCGCTGTGCGCGTGGACACCCAGTCCAGCACCGTGGGCGCAACCGTCGACGATCGCCGAATACAGGACATGCCGCTCAATGGCCGGAACGTCTTGGCGCTTACGCAATTGCTCCCGGGTGTCGGCATAGCAACTTTCGAAACTGTCACCACTACTGCTCGAGGCGGACCGACAGTCACTGTTTCAGGTTCTCGGGCAAATCAGAACAACATCGAGCTCGATGGAACCTCGATGGTCGAGCAAATGTACAATCTAGGTATAAATCTCCCTTCTCCCGATGCAATCGAAGAGTTTCGGGTGCTGACCAATACGTACGACGCTCAATATGGCAGAGCGAGCGGGAGCGTTTTGCTGGGAGTTACGAAATCCGGCACCAATAAATTTCATGGGGCCCTGTTCGAATATCTGCGTAACGATGCTATTGATGGCCGCAATTTCTTCTCGTCAATCAGACCGAAGCTCCGTCAGAACCAATTTGGCGGGAGTATCGGCGGCCCCGTCCTTCTGCCGGGATACAATGGACGGGATCGAACCTTCTTCTTTTTCAGCTACCAGGGTACTCGAATCGCCCAGGAGGGATTGGTCACAAATTTCCCGCCGACCGCGCAGGAACGCCAAGGGATTTTCGCTACTCCGATCACTGACCCAACCACAGGGCTACCGTTTCCGAACAATACCATACCCCCAGACCGCTTCGACCCGATGGCCAAAAGTATTATGGATATATATATTCCTCTCCCCAACCGGCCAGATGGGAGAAGCGTGGTGCTCAACCCGCTACCAATCTCGGCGAACCAATACACCTTGCGGGCCGACCACCAAATCAACTCAGCCAACCGTTTGAAGTTTCGCTGGTTCCGTGACAAATCGAAGAGCAAAATCGACGCTGGAGACGTTTTAGGTGTGGGGGTCAACGCGAGTAATCTGGTGGACACCGAGAGTCTTAGTCTAACGACGGTTTTCAACCCTGGACTTTTGAATGAGGCGATGTTCTCCCACTTGCGAGTGTATCCTCTCTGGGGCCCCCTTTCCGATAAAGCCCCAAAGGACCTCGGCGGCAATTTCAATTTTGACGGCCCCTACCGACTGGGGCCTGCCGCATTCGTAGTGGGTCGGTTTGCTTTCTTCCCCTTTCTTTATTTCGGTGAGCCCGAGACAACTTTTCAGATCAACGACAATCTCACCTGGATGCATGGACGACATACGATCAAAGTTGGTGCCCAGGTCCAGGTGTTGCGCCATGCGACATTTGCCCAGTTTTCGTCAGGCTTCTTTACCTTCGTGCCTGCATTTACAGGGGATGCGCTCGCCGACTATCTGATCGGTCGTCCGATCAACTTTTTCGAGCAAAGCTATCTTGTAGACGATTCCCGGGGTCGCAATTACCACGGGTATGTGCAGGACGATATCAAAATCTCTCCGAGGCTGACCCTGAATTTTGGCCTGCGCTATGAGCTGATCGTGCCTTGGTGGCAGCAATACGATCACCATGCAGTCTATCGGGCCGGCCAGCAATCCACAGTGTTCCCAACCGCTCCTCCCTCGCTTGTGTTTCCTGGCGATGCCGGCATTCCCCGAGGCCTGGTCCCTACCGACAAGAACGACTTTGCTCCGCGGATCGGGTTTGCCTGGGACCCTACGGGAAAAGGCCGGACGTCAATTCGGGCCGCCTACGGGGTTTTCTCCGAATACACCGGAGCAATATATAGTTCCAATGTTAACCAGACACAGCCGTTCAATGTGGCCTTCTCCATTGTGCCACCGAGTTTTAGCGACCCCTGGGCTGGTACGCCAGACCCTTTCCCCTACTTTATTAACCTGGAGAATCCCATTTTTACCGGCCCGGTGCAGGCCTTTACAATCAGCCCCGACTTCCGAAACGGGTATATTCAGCAGTTCAACCTCAACTTCCAGCGTCAGTTTGGCGAGAACCTGGTGCTCCAAGCGGGGTATGTCGGGAAGATAGGCCGCAGACTCTCCGGCCAGCATGAGAAGAATCAAGCAGTCTTCGGTCCGGGGGCGACCATCGCGAATGTCCAAGAACGGCGGCCGATCCAACCGGACTTCTTCGCCAGCCTCAGCGAGACGACCTCTGACCACAATTCCTGGTACCACTCGTTTCAGGCAAATTTGGAAAAGAGGTTCGCGCGTGGCTATACCTTTCAAGTAGCCTACACCTTTTCGAAGTCGATCGACGACAGATCGTTTTTCGCCGTCGACAATCCATCGGACGTACAGGATGGCAATAACTACTTGAACGGCCAACGGGGCCTTTCGGACTTTGATCAACGCCACATCTTTGCCGTCAATTTCATCTGGGAAATCCCTTTTATGAAGAGAAATCCTGTTTTGGGAGGATGGCAGTTCTCCGATATCACGCGCATCGGCAGCGGCACGCCGTTCAGTGCTTACTCAGGGAGCGATATTGCGCTTGTCGGCAGTGGCCGAGGTACCGGTTCGCAGCGAGCTAACCTGATCGGAAATCCAGGGCTGGATCCCAACCGCCCGCGTGGGGAGCTTATCAACCAATACTTCAACACCGCAGCATTTGCGCTACCGGAAACGGGGCAATTCGGGAACAGTGGGCGGAATATCATGATCGGTCCGGGGTTTAGTCAGACCGATTTCGCCTTGCAGAAGAGATTCGAATTGCCTGGAGAGCGAGGGCGTTTCGAGTTCCGCGCCGACTTTTTCAATCTTTTCAACCAGGTGAACTTCGGTAATCCGGACAACACGTTCTTATCGCCGGCGTTTGGTAGGATTCTAAGCGCGCGGGACGGGCGGATTATACAACTCGCCCTGCGATATGATTTCTAGCCTCGGGCAAGTGTGTTTTGTTCGCTATGCTCCTTGGATGATCGGTCGCCTTGCGTAGGATTCGAGCCCGCGCAAGGCGACAGTTCTTGCGAACAGGCGATTGTCCCTCGAACTTAAGAATGAAGCGGCCGAAATCACGTTTGGCCACTCCTGGAGGCAGATAATTGATAGTGGACGGAGGGTCCCTAAGTGGTACCCTCTCACAGACTTAACCGGACAGTGAGTCTTTCCTGTTTCAGTGGAAAAATTGGGTGTGTCTGCATAAGTGATGTGCGTGCTTTGGTTGATGCGAGAAGTAGTGGCGCCCCGCATAGCTCATTAACTGTTTGGTAATTGGCTTAATCGTGTGCTGCACTGTATTCCCGAATCTGCCGCAGGTCCGGCCGTTCCGTCACTGCGGAATGTCACCGCTAGCTTGCTTGTCAACCAAAAAATATTCTGAAGGGGTTGGAGGTGCATTCAGATGATATCAAAGGACCAGATTGACAGACGGCGTTTCCTGCAAGGAACGATAGGTGGAGCGGCAGGCTTGGCGCTCCCGGAAGCGGAGGCAGGAGCTGCTCATTCGGCTGAAGCCGACGAGCCCGCCCTGAGCGTTGAGGCGGGAAAGTGCAACCTGCGTTTCGACAATGGCGGGAATATCCGGAAGATCGGTTTTCAAGATAAGGTTTTTGAGCTGCCCTCGCCTTACTCCTATTTTGAGCTTGACGGGGAGCTTGCAGAGGCCGAACACCTTGCGGGGACCAAGGACCTCTCCTTCCGGCTGAAGGGAGGCAAGAAGCGGGGCACGGTGACCGTGTCCGGCGACAAGGAGGTCCGCTTCCGCATCGCGGCAGAGGGGAAGGACACCCTGAAGGAGGCAGGACTAGTCCTCACATTTCCGGCTGCTGGTGTTTTCCACCTCGCGGAATACTTGAATATCGGCCGGCAGCTGGACAAGGAGATGCCCGTGGGGGAATCCTACACAGCGCAACTTCTCTACAACTTCTTGCTGGCAGAACACAACGGCATGTGGATCCGATTCCGTACGGATGAAAAGAAGTCGCTTTCCAAGGCCAAATGCCATATCGCGCGGCTTCCCGAAATGTTCACGGTCACGTTCACTTGGCCGGCTGATACCGAGGCGCGATTGACGGTTTTCTCGTCAATGGAGGAAGCGCTGAATGATTACGAGAAATGGCTGGAGGCCGAAGCCGGAGCACGAAAGCTAAAAGATAGAGACAACACTCCCCAATGGGTTCGTGAAATCAAGCTGGTCGTAACCGTTGACATGATGAGGAGCGACTGGGAGATAGCCCATGACTATTCGGATTTATTGAACCTTGCTAAGCAGATAAGCGAGATCCGGAATCCGAGGGAGGTTCTATTCTATGTTCCGGGCTGGCAGGGTGCATACGATTCGACTCATCCCACTTACAAACCGCACCCCGAGCTGGGTGGTGACAGCAAATTCCGGGAGTTAACGGATTACTTCCACGAGAAGGGCTTTCGGCTGATGATTCACACGACGGGATGGGGAATTGACCCCTACCATCCGGAGATCGATGCCCTGCAAAAGCTTGCCGTCCGAAAGGAGGGCAGGTTTCAGGGATTCCAAATCCCGGACTTGGTTGACAACACCTGGGGCCCACTTAGTACGCCCTTGAAATTCCGCACGCCCAAAATCAGTCTGCGGGATTCGGCAAGAAAGGGAGCCTTTTCTTTCCAGACAGACCCTGTGCCCGCAAGGTGCGAGGCGCTTTTCACTCTGGGGGGGGTGAAAACCAAGATAGGGAGGGTCAGGCTCACGGTTGGTCGCAGAACGGTATCAACTCCGCCTGGCTGGTTTGAGAGCCACGACGCGTATGATTTTCCCTTCCCCCTGGCGCTTGGGCCGGGTGAAAACCAAGTGAAGGTATCCGCCGCAGGCGAATCAGCGATTGATTGGAGTGGGAGTTGGTACAGAATTCGTTACACTTTTGTGCCGGATGGCCCCTACGCCACGGAGACCCACCCCATACTCATGGCGGACATGACCAATCCCGAGTACATCAGGATCTACACGGATAATGTTAGCTCCGTGGTGCGACAATACGGGATCGATGCTGTGCACATTGACGCAACGCGTTTCGACTCTGCCGAAGAAATGCTCACCCGTCTAAAGGAAAAGATACCTGGCGTGGCTATTGCTTGCGAATGGTCGACAACTTTCAAAGCCATGGGCTACTGGACCTTCTGGCAAGGGGCAAGGCAGAGCCTGCCAGATTATGCGGAGATTATCCGCGGAGACCGGCGAGGCACCCAAGAACTCTTTGCGGAATTCGGTTCTTGCGGACCCTCGACCCTTTCCCCATCAGGGGCGGAGGAAACCGAAGCCTATGGCTGGCTCGACAAACCCTCCGCGGTATGCGGTTTCGTGAGGAATTACATCATCCCCTACCCGCATCTCTGTTCTGCCAGTGGATTTGTTCCGATTGGGAAGGTATGCAACATCTTCCCGCCTCGCTTAATGCCATTACACAACGAGGTATTGTGGAAAGTACTGAAGGATGCAAAGAGGTTGGACTACGTGCCGGGTCTGCGGGTTAACTATCGAAAGTACGGCTTGGATGGGGAAACCAAGAAGGCGATTAAGGACATAGCTTCTTTATCATGACGTTGGTGGAGTAGCGGACGGGGACGACAACAATGTCGAGGCTGCATGCTCCTCCTTGCGTTGGGTCTAACAGACATGGTTCGTGGTGGGCG
>JACQNR010000301.1 GCA_016202975.1 Acidobacteriota bacterium | reverse complement strand
CTCCTACCTTCCTCGATTATCGTCTCGACGCACGCCTTCGACCCCTTCCCCCCTCTCCCCAGGGGGGATACGATGTACCAAGGCTTCCCTAGCAGACTATGCGGCGGCCAGCGTCGCGAGCAGGGGCTCATCATAGCGTGCCGCAACAGCATCATGCAAGGACAGCGACTTTTTCCGTTTCGTACTCGGCCTCATCGAAGCGGACGGAAACCAGGCGTGAAACTCCGGCTTCCTCCATCGTGACGCCGTACATGACCTGGGCGATTTCCATGGTCCGCTTGTTGTGCGTGATGAGGATGAATTGCGTGTGGCGGCTCATCTGCTCGATGAGGTTCGTGAAGCGCCGGACGTTCGACTCGTCGAGCGGCGCATCAACCTCGTCGAGGATGCAGAAGGGGCTGGGCGTGTAGCGGAACATGGAGATCAGCAGCGCCAGCGCAGCGAGTGCTTTCTCGCCGCCGGAAAGCAGCAGGACATTTTGCAGGCGCTTGCCGGGCGGCTGCGCCACGATGTCGATGCCGCTGTCTGCGTCGCTTTCATCGCTCAGGCGCATTTCACCGATGCCGCCGCCAAACAGCGTCCGGAAGGCCTCCGCAAAATGTCCGTTGATCGCCTTGAAGGCTTCCAGAAACTGCTGGCGGGAGACCTGATCGATTTCGCGAATGGCCTGCGCCGTGTCCTCGATGGAGGCGAGCAGATCCTGCCGCTGGGTTTCAAGAAACGTGTAGCGCTCCTCGGCCTCCTGGAGTTCTTCCAATGCCATCATGTTAACGGGGCCGAGGTTTTCGATTTTGGTCTCGATTTCGAGAACTTCCGCCTCGGCCAGCGCCAGTGCCTCCGCGGTAAGAACTTGTTCGGCAGGGAACTCGGCGAGCAGCGCCCTGGGATCGGTGTGAAGTTTCTGGCGGCACTGCTCGAGATGATGCGCGTGGTCGGACTGGGCGCGGGCAAGGACGATTTCCGTTCCTGACTTCTTTTCGCGCCGAACCTCGAGTTCGGCGCGGGCCGCTTCGATGGTGGGCGCGAGCTCATCACGGCGCGCGCGTACAATCTGTGATTCCTTCTCGAGGGTCTGCAAAGTTTCTCGCCCGGCGACTTGTACGGTTTCCAGCTCCGCCAGGCGGAGAGCGGTCCCGGCGCTCTCCTCTGCGAGGCGCTGCAGCTCTTGCGACCATCCCTGCGTCTGCGCCGTCAATTGTGCGATGCGCGCGCGGATCTCATCGCCGCGCGCGGCTATCCTGGCGAGCTCGGCCTCGAATGAGCGTGTCCTTTCCTCCAGTCCGGCCAGGCGCGTCTGTGCCTCCAGAAGTTCGGGGCTCAGCCGGTCGAGCTGTGCGCGCAGATCGCGGACTTCATTGGCGATTCGGGTAACCGACTCCTCGCGCTCGCGGCGTTCGGTTGCGGCGGCCTCCAGTTTCGTGCGGAGCGACGTCTGGCTTTCCTGATTGCTGTCGCGGTCGGCTTCCACCATGGCCGCCTCGTCGCGCAGTACTCGCAGCCGCTCGCTGGCGCGTTCATGTGCCTCACGAATCTGTTGAAGTTTTTGGTCGGAGACCACGGTCTGTTTCTCCGCATCGACTTTGATCACCGTGAGCTTGCGCAATTCGTCATCCAGTCTCGTCACGAGGGCGGAGACATCCTGAAGGGCTGACTCTTCGGCACGCAGGCGCGACTCAAGGTCCACAACACGCCGCTCGAGATCGCGAAAATCGCGGCGCAGCGCGAGCGGTCCGGTGCTCTTGCCCTTGCCGCCTGTCACCAGTCGGTGATGGTAATGTTCGCCCGAAGCGGTCAGGAAATGGTATTGGGGATAGGTGGCGGCAAGCCGCTCTCCCACCGTCGCGTCTTCAACGATGTAAGCCGCGGCGAGCGCCGGGAAGGGAAGATCGCCGTTCAGGCCGAGCTCTGGCTCAAAGCGCACCAGGTCGCGCAAGGATGCCAGAACCCCGGCCTGCTGCCGGACTTCGCCATCCTGATGGCCGTTTCCGTGGCCAATCCCCGCAGCGCGGGTTACCAAAAATGTCGAGCGCCCGCTCCCCTCGGACTTAAGCATAGCGATCCCGGAGTGCGCCTCCTCATGCCGCTCCACAACCAAATAGTCGAGCTCCGCCTTCAAGTATTCCTCGACGACTTCTTCGTAACCCGGGGAAACCTCGATGAAGTCGGCCAGCACACCCTTTGAGTGGAACCCGTTTCCGTTTCCGCCACCGGCAAGCAGCCGCCTCACGCTCTCGGTCGAATAAGAGTGACGAGCCAGGGACTCTTCGAGTGCATTCTTGCGCGCCTGGGCGCTGGAAAATTCCTGCCGCAGGGTGTCGACCGCCGCGCGCCGGATTGTCTCTTCACCACGCGCTTGCTCAAGCGATTGAGTGGTGTCCTTGACCGATTCCTCAAGGCTGGTCAGCGTGGACTTGTCGCGCTCGTACTCTGACTGGAGCGCCTCGAGCTCCACCGTCAACCTCCCGTGCAACTGCTGGACAACGCTGATGTCGGCCTGGGAGCGTGTCGCCTGGCGTTCCAGCGCCAGCCCAACTTCCGCGGCCTGCACGAGCTGGTTGCGCAATTCGGCCAACTGGCTGACCGACGCGAGGAGTTCCTGGCGGCCCGCCTCGGCGGCAGCTTCGCCTTGGGCGATCTGGGCCGTCAGCTCTTCCTGGCGCGCCGCAAGCGCGCCGTGGGCCTGCTGCGCCGCGGACTTTTCCTGCTCGAGCTGCGCGGCCTGCAGATTCGTTGCAGTTAGCTCTGCGTCGAGCGCCTCGAGTTGTGCCGAGAGCGCCTGGATTTCTCCAAAAGCTTCGCCGCTGCGCGCCTCCAGCCCGATTGATTGCTGCCTCACTTGTTCGATACGTGCCGCCAGGCGTTCGCGATCGATTTCCTGCTGCGCGATCGAAGTGCGCAGCTCATAGAGCATCGCTTCCAGCTCGTCGTAGCGCGCGGCAGCAGTCTTCTGCCCGCGGTCAATCTGTTCGAGTTGGCCAGCCGCTTCCGTGGTAGCGGCGGCGAGCGCGGCCACTTCATCGCGCAGGCGCTGGCATTCGGTCTCCAGGGTGCGAAGCCGCGAGGTGAGCGTCACCTTCAGCCGCCCGCGTAACTCTTCCTGCATTTCGCGAAACCGCCGCGCCTTGGAAGCCTGGCGCTTCAGCGAATTTACCTGTTTCGTTACTTCTTCCAGGATGTCGGCGATGCGCGCGAGGTTCTGGCGCGAAGTTTCCAGCTTGGCTTCCGCCAGGCGCTTTCGCGTCTTGAATTTTGATACGCCCGCTGCTTCTTCAAGGATGGAGCGCCGGTCTGAAGGTTTGGAGCTCAGAATCTGCCCGATCCGGCCTTGCTCGATGATGGCGTACGATTCCGGCCCGAGGCCCGTGCCCATGAATAAATCCTGGATGTCGCGCAGACGGCAAGTTTCGCCGTTGGTGAGATACTCGCTTTCGCCCGAGCGGAACAAGCGCCGCGTGACGATGATCTCGCCGGCGCGGTGCTTGATGCGCGATTCGACCGCAGCCTGTCCCGTCCCATTGCCGTTGCCATTGCCGTTTCCATTTGAGCCGGCGTCTGGGAATTCCAGGTTCGGCTCACTAGTGGATTCAACTTCCGGAAGCTCGGGCAGGGCCTGAGTGTATTCGGGGTCGATGAGGGTCAGGCTCACTTCCGCCATTCCCGTCGCGGGGCGGGCGCTCGTGCCGTTGAAGATCACGTCCATCATGCGCTCGCCGCGCAGCGACTTGGCGCTTTGCTCGCCCAGCACCCAGCTGATCGCGTCGGAGAGGTTCGACTTTCCGCAACCGTTGGGGCCTACGACGGCAGCGATGCCGTCGGTAAAATCCAGTCGCGTACGGTCGGCGAAAGATTTGAAGCCGAGTAGCTCAACCCTTTTCAGTTTGTACACTTCACCATCCTCCGCAGTGATTCGCCGGAAGGTGTGAATTCAGGTTTTCCGGACAAGTGACGCCACACCTCTGACAAGGCTTTGGTTGGAGGGATGAACACTCCAGCGTGCGGCGCTTCCAAACTCTCCCCTAAGAGCTGGAATCGCCTTGGCTTGTTCCCTCTCTTTCCGAACCCCGTCAAACCGCTTGGCGCAAAGGTAAAACTGAAGCGAACTTTCCCCTGACTTCGAGGCTAAAGTAGCACGATCCGGCAGGCGTGTAAAGGCAAAAAAACCACAATATTATGTGTGGATTAGAGATCAGCCCCTAGGTATGGGATTTGTTGAAATCCTGTGGAAATCGTTTTATGAGGATGGGCGTGCGTTGATGTCACCGGTAATCAGTCGAGCCGCGCGCTGGAAAGTGAAATACGCCCACGCCCACTCGAACATCACCACGAAGCGGTTGCGAAATCCGATGAGGAAGAAGATGTGGACAAAGAGCCATGCGGCCCACGCAAGAAAGCCGGAGAACTTGATCCAGCCGAAATCCGCCACCGCCGCCGCGCGGCCGATGGTGGCGAGGCTGCCTTTATCGAAATACTCAAACGGCCGCAGGGGCTTGCCCTGGCAGGCGCGCCTGATGTTATGAGCAACGTGACGCCCCTGCTGGATGGCGACGGGGCAGACGCCGGGGAGTGGCTTACCGTCTTTTCCGGCCAAGTCGGCGAGGTCGCCAATCACGAACGCATCGTGGTGGCCCGGGATCGTCAAGTCGGGTTCGACCAGCACTCGCCCGGCACGGTCGAGCTTTACGCCAAGACTGCGGGCCAGCGGCGACGCCTCAACGCCCGCCGCCCAGAGTGTTGTCCCGGCGACAACGATTCTGTCGCCCACTCGCACTTCCTTCTCCGAGATGGAGGTGACGGGAGCGCCCTTCCACGCTTGCACTCCGAGTTGCGCCAATGACTTCTCCGCCTTCGCGGAGAGGTCGTCGGGATAACTGGGAAGTACCCGGGGTCCGCCCTCAACCAGAATGACTTGAGCTTCGCCTGGGTCAATGGTGCGGAAGTCACGTACCATAACCTGGCGCGATATCTCCGCGATGGCGCCCGCAAGCTCCACTCCTGTGGGCCCACCACCGATGATGAGAAACGTAAGGAGTTCGCGGCGGCGCTTTTCGTCCGGCTCGCGCTCGGCCTTCTCAAAAGCGAGAAGAATTCGTCGCCTCATTTCGAGCGCATCTTCCAGGCTTTTCAACCCGGGCGCCCATTTTTCCCATTCGTTGTGGCCGAAATAAGCGTGACGAACGCCGGTCGCCAGGATGAGGTAGTCGTAGGTAATCTCGCCGTCGCGCAATGTGACCTTCTTTGATTGAAGATTGACTGCGGAGGCTTCGGCCAGCAACACGCGAACGTTTTTCTGCCGGCTGAGGATGGCTCGAATGGGATGCGCGATGTCTCCCGGGGAAAGCGCCGCCGTGGCGACCTGGTAGAGCAAGGGCTGAAACAGGTGGTGATTTCGACGATCGATCACGGTGATGCGCACCAGCTCGCCCGCTAACGCCTTGGCGGCGTAGAGGCCGCCAAAGCCCGCTCCGACGATGAGCACGTGGGGAGCCTCGGATTGGCCTCGCGTGTCCATCATACTTTCAAATCGTTGCCCCACTAGGAATCGTGCCCCACCACGGTTGCAGGGGGGCACCGCTACCGCTTAGGGTTTCCAGCGCAGGATGGGCTTGCGCGCGGCGGTGGCTTCGTCGAGGCGCGAGACGCGCGTGGAATAGGGCGCCTTGAGGACGAACTGCGGGTCTTCCTCCACCTCCTGGGCGATCGAACGCATAGCGTGGATGAATTCATCGAGTTCCGCTTTGCTGGCGCTCTCGGTGGGCTCAATCATCAGCGCGCCGGGTACGATCAAAGGAAATGCGGTTGTGTACGGATGGAATCCGTAATCGATCAGGCGCTTGGCAATATCCATGGTGCGCACGCCGCGCGCCGCCTGGCGCTTGTCGGAGAAGACGCATTCGTGCATGCAGGGCTGGTCGTAAGGCAGATCGTACAGGTCGCGAAGCTCCGACATAACGTAGTTGGCGGTGAGCACGGCGTCCTCGGTGGTCTGGCGGAGTCCGGCACTGCCGTTGGCGAGAAGGTAGGCGAGCGCGCGCACCGCCATTCCGAAATTGCCGTAGAAGGCGCGAACGCGTCCGATGCTCTTCGGGCGATGGTGGTTGAGGCGAAACCTCCCATCTGCTGCTTGCTCGACGACGGGGTAGGGCAAATACGGTTCCAAGACCTTGCGCACGGCGACCGGGCCGGAGCCGGGTCCGCCACCGCCGTGAGGCGTGGTGAAAGTCTTGTGCAGGTTCAGGTGCATCACGTCCACGCCGAACGACGCGGGGCGCGCCACGCTGACCAGCGCGTTCATGTTGGCGCCGTCCATGTAAACCAGGCCGCCCTTCGAGTGCACCCTCTCGCAAATTTCCACGATCTGCGTTTCGAATACGCCGAGCGTATTGGGATTCGTGAGCATGAGTGCAGCAACGTCCTCTGTCATCGCGTGCTGCAGTTCCGCGAGGTCGACGCACCCCAGTGCGTTCGATTTGATATTCCGGACCTCGTAGCCGGAGATGGTGACGCTGGCGGGGTTGGTGCCGTGGGCCGAATCCGGGATCAGAACGAATTTCCGCGGATTGCCGCGCTCCGCCAGGCAAGCGCGAATCAT
>JACQNR010000295.1 GCA_016202975.1 Acidobacteriota bacterium | reverse complement strand
TCGGAATTATCCCTATCCCAGCGGCATTATTTTCGACCATCGCACCGCGGGAACGGGGCTTGCGGTCGCCGACAACCAGATTCGCTTTTACGGCGACATCATGGACACGGGGAATCTCTATTATGGTGAATACCGTCTTCAATGCCCGGGCAGCACTCCCGGAACCTGGATTGACGCCTGCACCAGCACGTGTACGACGGGACCATTCACCCTGACGCGCTTCGTCACCAAGCTCGCCAATGCCTCCACGGGAGTTTTCCAGATTCCCGCCAGCAAGGTTGCGGCGCTCGATGGGGCTCCCGTGTCCCCGCTGGTTTCGAACGTTCAGGGGACCTGCGCTCCGCTGCCGGCCTCCACCGCCCCGACGGACTGGCTGGTGTTTACGGCGCCTGATGAAACTTCGGCCTCCGGCACAACCGCCGTGAATGCGGCCATTGACTACGGGGCTACGACCAGCTACGTCCAGCCCGTCCTCAACTCTGACGGGACTCCCGCCATCTGGTTCAAGCTCAATACTTACGGGGCATTTGATTACACCACCAGCCCCGCGACCCCTTATTTCCAGACTTTTGTTCTGGACGTGCGCGTCGCGCTGACGGTGCAGCAGTCGCAGAAGGATACCGAGACCGGAACCTATCGCTCCCAGCGCATGCAGACCCATATCGTGCCGAAGAACATCAACAACGCGTTGGCCATCGCGCAGAACGGCGGTTCGCTCTATTTGCCCCCGGCGCCGCTCGATCCTACGACGGGCAACAAGTTGCCGCTTCCATAGCGATTGGTGGTAGAGATGCGGAGGAAGAAGTCATGAATAAGTTGGGCCGATGCCCTGAAAGAACCATCCGGAGTGACTCGGGCGTGGCGTTAATACTCGTTCTGCTGGCCGTACTGGTCTTGACGACCCTCACCGCGGCCATGGTCTTTAGCGCGCGCTCGGAAGCGCTCGCCAGTTACAACTACCGCATTGGCACCCAGGCCGAATACGTGGCGCTGGGCGGCGTGCAAAGGGCGCTCAATTTCTTTAACAGCAACAAATACTCGCCGGTCCCGCCCGCTTCCTCCTCGACTTATTACAACGTTTCAACTTACGCCACCAAGCCCGTCGATATGTTTTTCGCCAACTCCTCACCCGTGACTTGCACATCGGGTTGCAGTGCGACGGGGAACGTCCAGTTGAATACCAGCGCGGGCTCGAGCGCCTTTCCACCCAGTGCAGGAACCGGCGGCGTGAACGTGGTCAACAATTGGGTTTCCGCCATGAACAACAAGTTGATTTCAGACGGCGTGGGGGGAAGTGGAAATTACACGGTGACGGCCTCGCTGCTCGAATATCACAGCGTCAACAACGCCTTCTTTGGCGTGCCCGCCAGCGGCTGCGCGGACGCCTCCGCCAGCCTGGGTATCTGTCGCCAGCCGTTTGAGGTCTGGCAAGTCACCTCCACCGGCACGTGGAACAGTAATCTGGGGGCGGGCGCGGCGCTGCCCACCGTCCAGGTGATGGCTACTATCTCGCCGATGTTTCTGCCCTACTTTGGGAACGCCTTGTACGGTCTCTGCAACGTCACCCTGGGCGGGAACGTTTGCACGGACAGCTACAATTCGGCGCGGGGAAACTACGGACTGGCGGCAAATTCCTGCGCGACCACCTCAACCGGAACCAGCAACGCCCAGGCCACGGGCTCGGGCATTGGTTCTAACGGCGGCGTTACTATCAATGGCAGCGCGAACACGATTGGCGGCAATGTGACCTACGCCAATCAAAACTCCGACCCGACATGCAACACGGGTTTTCAAGGGACGTCGGCGGGCGTTGCCGGGTCGGTCCTGCCGGGGCCGGCGACCCCCACACCTCCCGCTGTGGACATGTCGATCTGGGGATATCCCACGACAACTCCCGCGATCCAGCCGGTCAGTGCCGGCGGGGGAGGGGACAAGGTTGCCAACGTCTATACCCGCCAGGCGACACCCCCACCATTGCCTCCAGGAGTCGGCTCCGGTGCGTGCCCCATGGGCTTCACGGCTTACCTGGAGAAATACAAGCACACGTTTTCTGCCGGAACCCATTCCTACACCAGCTATTCCTGCGTCGGAATATCCGGCTCAGGGACGGCGGTCGACCCCTATCGTCTCGGAGACGTTACGGCAGATGCCGCGAATCCCGGAACGATAAACCTGATAGGACCTTCGGGCTCCATCGCCAACCCGATCTACGTCGCCGCGAATAACATCACCATTGGGACCAACGGCGTCCTAAACACTTCTTACGCTGCTCCCGCCACGCCCAACGCCGGCGGCGCCTCCGCGTACAGTTCAGACCCGCCGCCTCCCACGAATGCAACGGCCACGCCTTTTGTCATCGATGTGCGCAACGCTGTCGACCTGGGCGGGACGTCCAGCTTGAACTATAACTCCGCAACCCCCGGGGTCCCTTCACCGAGTTACCTCATGATGAACATTATGGGGACAGGGACCGCGCTGAGTCTTTCAGGCCAGGCCCAGTTGAGCGGCACTCTCAATGTTCCGAACGGCACCGCGACACTGGGCGGGGCGGGCTCAAGCGGAGCCCTTTTCGGCTCAATCCTCGCCAAGAGTATTGACGACCATGGCGGCTATCCTGTCCACTACGACATCAGCGCCAAAACCCTCAGCGGCCAACTCTTCACCGCTCAAGTCGTGAGCGTTACCCGGCCCAAGATTTAGGATTTCCTGTCCCCGCGAGGCGTCCCGTCGCCGGATGTCTGCCGGAACCGGGACTCTCTTCGGGCGGACATCCTCCCTCTTGCCAATCGAGGCTACATATGTTAGACTAGAAAATAGGGGCCGCCCCGGTTTCGGATGGTCTTGACAGCCGGGCGACCGTCCCCCTTCGCCGCAGGAGGGCAGGCGGGAGCGGCTTCTACCAAACAAAATCTTGAGGTATGAAGATCAATGTTGATCCGGCATATGCAGGGAGCACGTGTCGTGACAAAGCGAGGTAGGCTGGTATCTACGGAGCATTGAAATTGAAGAAATGGCGGAACGAACCCACGATGTTATTGAAAACAAAGGAGGAAAGAATGTAGAAGCGCCCGATGAGCCGCCTTCTTTATGATGGCGAGGCTCCACTGGAAGGTCTCCACGTTAGCGAGACATGGGCGCGGCAAATGGCTGAAAGAAAGCGTCCTGGCGGGCTGGCCTGAGT
>JACQNR010000296.1 GCA_016202975.1 Acidobacteriota bacterium | reverse complement strand
GAACGGTTCGGGGTCGAACAATCTTCAAGCGTTCGGTTTTTTCTCCAGCGATGCCAGCCCGACCGTGCGCTTTTCGTCGGTCATCGTGCGTGTGACCTATACGCTGGCAAGCGGCGGGCCGAAGCGCGTTTACGTCAGCCAGGCGAGGTTCCCATGCGCCGCCCTTGGAAGTCCGCTTCATGGTCGCGCCAGTTGAAAGCCACAGCATTAGTAAATTTGGGAGGAAAACATGTCCAACGTTGACGCAACAAAAATTCATCAAGGGCCCGGTAAATTGTGGCTGAACTTGAGCGTGCCGGCAAGCGGCAGCCGGCTGATCATCAATTCATCCGGCGATCCCACTGCCGGCTCGCCCATTTTCGCCGGAGCCACGGAAGGCGCGGCGACCGTGCTCCTCTCGCCCAAACTCGAGCCCATCAACGCCGACCAGGTCGCCGCGCCGATCGACGTCGCGATGACCGGCGAGGCGGCTTCCATCGAGGTGACGCTGAAGGAATCCGACCTGGCGAAGCTCAAGAATTACATCGTGAACGGCGCCTACACGACGGGAACCGATGCGGGACTCCCCGCCGGGGCCCAGGCCTACGAGGAAATCGCCTTCGGCGGAGTTCTAAGCATCCCCAAGACTTCCGTCGCCGTTGTTTCGCCACGCCGCGATGCCACGGGCAAATTCGTCGTCAGCCAGCTCTACTCCGCCTACCAGAGTGAGGCGATTCAGCTTCCCTTTCAGCGCGGCAAGGAGACGACCTACAAGGTCAAATTCGAAGGCCTGGCGGACAGCTCGCGCGCGGCCGGCGACCAGGTGGGAAAATTGTACCGGCAAACGTAGTTGGGCAAGAGAAATTTGAAATTGGAAATTTGAAACTGGCATTGCTTTCCAGTTTCCATTTTCAAGATTCAAATCTCGGAGGAGCATGTGGCAACCCACGAAAACAGGATCTCGACACCCGGTGACTGGCGCAAAGCCTCGCGGGCGGCGCGCGCAGCGAGCGCCGAGACGCTCACGCTGCCGAGCGGCGCGACCATTCTCGCGACGCGGCCCGCGCCGCTCGAGTGGATTCTGGCAGGCCGCGTGCCGCAAAGGCTGCTCGCAGCCGCCCTCGCCACCGAGGGATCGGCGGCGGCCGCACCACCGCATGAGCTGAGTCGCGAGGACGTGCTCGAACTCGCGCGCTTCGCGGCCGACCTGGTCCGCGCGAGCGTTGTGGAGCCCGCCATCGGCGAGGCCCCGGATGAGATTCGCTTCGACGACATTCCCATCGAGGACCGAACCTGCATCTTCGAGTGGGCGTGCCGCACGCTGCGCGAATCGGGTACGAAGGAGGACCCATCCAGTCCGTCGGCCGACGGATTGGAGAGGTTTTGTGCACAGTGAGAATTTCCTGCTGGTGGCCCTCGCGGCAGAGAAATTCGCCTGCCGCCCGAGCCAGATGGTCGGGCTTGAGGATTCGGTGCTCGCCCTGGATTTCGATCTTGCCGCTGCCGCACGACTGATCGAGCGGGAGCGCGCAGCGCTCAGCGAGATTCGCAGTGGCCCCGCGGAGGGCGACCGTGAGGTTGGGCGACAAACCCGAGAGGAACGCTGGTAGAAAGCCTAAGGATGAAATATGCCGACAAGCAGCGCCGCTGAATTGTTGATTCGAATATCTGCCGACCCTTCCCGCGCCCAGGCTTCCATCGAGCGCTTTCGCCGCGGCTTCACGCGCGATTTTTCCGCACTCGGCTCGGACCTCGGCCGCTGGGCCGCGCAAGGGACGGGTCAGTTCAATCCGGTTGACCGCACGATTCAGACGCTGGCCGACCATTTCGGCGTGCGCACCGGCGACATCAACCTGGCGCTCAATCGCAACCGCCAGGTGACCCAATTATGGAAGTCCGACCTGATCGCAGCCTTTGCTGAAGTGCTCAACGTCAGCGAGACACTTTCAAGCACCCTGGGCCGCAGCTTCGCGCAGTTCGATACGGCGCTCGGCATTAACATCGCCAACGCCGTCATCTGGCAGCGCTCCATCGGCGAAGCGTTTCGCAAGGCGGCGCTCTCGGCGATCAGCTCGATCGCGCAGGAAGCCCTGGTGCGGGCAATTTATTCCACAGCGCTGGGCTTCTACCTTCTCGCCATCCAGGATTATCGCGGCGCCGGAATGGCATTCAAGTCCGCGGCCATCTACACCGCGGTGGGCGGCGCGGCCGCCGTCGCGGGCCGCGCTCTGGCCGCGCCCGACGTGCGCGAGGCCCAGAGCGGGCTCGAGGTGCGCCAGCCGGGCTCGGTCGCCCCCGGTGCGATCGTCTCCAACCGCGGAGGTGCTGCCGCGAACCCGCCCCAACAGACCGTGCAAGTGATTTTTCAAGGGCCGGTTTACGGCGGCCAGGCGGGCATTGACGAAATGGTGCGGCAGATTTCACAAGCCGTCACCGAACGCGACGTGAACCTGGTCGCATACACGTCGGTGCGGCAGCCGGCGGTAAGAGCATGAAGGAGGATGTCACCCTGAGCGCAGCGAAGGGTCTCCGTGGTCGCGACCTACTCAGATTCTTCGTCCGCCAGCTGGCGGACTCAGAAATGACATAGTCTTATGGCAAACCCCAAAATCGTTTACACGCCCGAGGGCGGCGCAGAACAGACCTTGAATTTCGCGCTGCCGCCGCGCGAAGTTCCCGCCTACCAGAAGACCGCGGTGCGGCACGACAACGTTTCCGCGGCGGGAATCCGCGAATCCGTTCTGGAGCGCACGGATGAATTTCTCGAGTTCACCATGGATTTCATCAAGGCCGGCACGGACCTCGCCAACTGGCAGGCGTTTCTGGACTACGCGCTCGCGGGGGCGGCGTTCGCTTATTACCCCGATGCCTCGCTCGGCGCGTCCACGAATTATCTGCTCGAGGACACCGAACTCCTCGCCGCGCGCCAGGCGCCCGGTGCGTACACGCTCAGATTGAAAATGAGGAAGCAAATCCTGTAGAGGCGGCGCACACCCGCAGCCGGCCAAACCCACGAAAATGCCGATCATCACCAATTCGAACTGGGATCTCGAGAACGCCAAGCTGGCAAAGCGTCCGCTCTACGTCGCGATCATCGAAAACTTGCCCGAGGCGCTCACCACTTTCCGCGCGGAAGATCAGGAAGTAACTCTCTCCGGCTACGGGCTCGGTGGGTACGGAACCAATGGCTATGGGTACTGAGTTCGGAAACAAGAAACTGGAAATCGGAAACTGGAAACTCGTTCGCCAATGTGTGTCCAGTTTCCAATTTCGAGTTTCAAGCTTCTATTCCCCGGTGACACGATGACCAAGCGAGTCCGAGACTTCTGGCCCGGCGATTATCCGCGCGACATGCAGCGGACGTTCGAGTGGCTCCTGGCCCGGCAGAACGCTCCCGCCGGCAATTGGCAGGCCAATGCGCTGGCCACCGCCACCACGCAGGCCATGTGGCAGTGCGGCATTGTCTCTGCCGCCGATCTTGCGGGCTTCGGTCAGGCCGACATTGAAAACATCGTTTTCGACCTTCCGCCCGGTGTGAGCGCCGACACGGCCGCAGCGGCCCCGGACGGCTTTCCGGTCAACTACTCGCCCGTGGTTCTGGCCTCCGCCAACGGACACATCTTCCTGAACACCTTCATGCTTACGGAAACCATGACGGTGAGCGGCCGATGCCTGTCGCTCGCAGCCGTTGTTTCACAATACCGCGTCGATCTCTTTGTGCGAACCGACGTTTGGTACTACAAGGGCTCGGCGACGCTCAACGATCTCGGCGGCGGCGAGGCCACTTGGTCGGCGAACGTCACGCTTATCGGCACGCCCGGCGCGATGATCGCCGTGCTCTATCCGACGACCGTCTCTCAGCCCTCCTCCGGCTGGTTTGGCTCGACGCTCCCCGCGGGCTGGAAGGCTCACACCAATATGGGCGTCGGCAAGAAGCTGACGGACTTTATCGGCCGCGTCTATTCCAAGACGGATATCGAATACCTGAAGGAAGACAACCTGCCCGTGATCGTGCAGGATGGCCGGCACGCGCGCGTGGGTTCGACCGCGGTGATGGGCTCTGGGGCGCCCACCATGCACATCATTGAAAACGATCCGGTCGCAGGGTGGGTGAGCGTTTTCACAACGCTCGCACACCAGGCGGTTTTCAGCGACCTTCCGCGCTCGCTCGATGTCCCATCCTCGGACCCCGCCTACGTCCCGGATGTCACCATCACCAATTCGGCGGCGGTGCAGAACCGCTCGTGGATCTACGACGCGGCGCTCGCCATCATCGCTTACGCCGCGGCGGGAAATCACGCCGCCGCTCAGCGCATCATCGCGCGGTTCAATGCGCTGCTTGAAGAGCCGGAATACCTGGCGCAGACGACTCTCGAAAATTGTGAGGATGGCTCGACGGCGCGGTGGACGGTTTCCGGTGATCCCGGCGCGTCGATCACCATGTGGAACGACCCGCTGCGCGCGCCCTACGGCGCGGGCAAACAGATGAAGTGCCACGCCGCCGCGGCAGGCGACACCTTCAACTATGTGGGCCCGGCCGTCTACGGGGATGGGCTGCCGGACAGTCTCGACCCCCTCATGCAATGGCAGTTCCGCGTCAGTTCGTCGATGACGTGGTATTTCGAAGTGACGCTGACAACCCAGAATACGAGCGTCACGAAATTCAAAGTCACTTCCGACCCCGCCGCCGCGCCCAGTTACG
Source organism: Acidobacteriota bacterium (assembly GCA_016202975.1). Taxonomy (GTDB): domain Bacteria; phylum Acidobacteriota; class Terriglobia; order UBA7540; family UBA7540; genus JACQNR01. The sequence continues at coordinate 1,543 of JACQNR010000296.1, read as the reverse complement.
ACGGCGCAACGAAGACCATCACCTATCCCATCGGCCCCGGCAACGATGACTATCATTTCCACAAATTCGACCTTGGCGCGCTCTGCGCAAACCTCGCGGGGGACACTTGGACGTCGACGACGGGTTTCAAGGTGGTGCTGACCCAGGCGGGCGACCTCCAGCTGGACAATCTCTCACTGGGCGCGCTGCAGCCCGACGGCTCGCTGAGTTTCAGCTACGACATCTACAACGGCCTGCCCGACCAGGTTTACATCCGGACGGGCTCCATGGCCTGGGTTGCGTATGCGTACGCGTTTTACATGGAGGCGACGGCCGACCCCTCGCCGGCCCTCTCGCTACAGAAAATGCTGAGCTTCCTCCTGGCGCTCGAAAGCGCCGACGCGGATCTGCGCAACGGCCTGCTCAAGGGCGGCTACGGAGCTTTTCTCGATCCCGGCTACCACTACGAGCCCGGCTTGCGGGAGTGGGTTTCGACCGAGCACAACATCGACGCCTACTACGCGTTTCGGCGCGCGGCGCGAGTGCTGCCCACCGCGGCGGCCGAACTCGCCAAGCGCGGCGCCATCACCAGCGTTCAAGCGGCTTCACTCGGCGCGACGGCCACGGCGATCAGTTCGAAAGCCGACAACATCAAAACCAAGATCCTCGCAAACCTTTACATCGCTCCGGGCGCCGACCCTGGTCATTTCGCCCAGGGCGTCAGCGAAGACGGCACGCTTGACACCGCCGTTGCGCTCGATGCCGCTGGGTCATGGGCAGCGATCTTCTGTCACGACGCAGGCGACGACACCAAGGCCACGGAGAGTCTCAAGTTCGTTTATCAAAAGCTGTTCCTCACGAACCAACAGATATTGAAATCCAACCAGCCCGCGGACTGGAACATGGCCTACGAGCAGCTCACGCCATTTGACGGATTCAAGCCCTACGGCGCGGGCTACAGCTCGCCGCCCTTGTCGGTCTGGCAGGAAGGGACGTGGGGCGTCATCGCAGCCCTGCTGCGCTGCCAGAACGTGAGCGGCGTCGCAAGCTATTTTGCGGGCGTCGAGGGGTCACTGGACCAGTTCCTGAGCCGCCTGATCCGCAGTCAGAAAACCATCTTCAATACGACCGGGAACGGTTCACTCCTGAATTACTCGCTCGCCTCGCGCAGCCTGCCTTACGAGTTCAGCGTTTGGGCAGGCGTCGGGTCGACGGCGTGGCTTTGGATGACGGCGTGGAACCCGACGCTGCTGCTCGCCTCGGAAACCACCTGGGAGTGGCGGCCGCTTCTGAAAGTTCCGCAAGGCGTCCAGCAATCCATCCGCCAGATTGAAGGCCAGGGTTCGATTGGCGCCCTGGAACTCGAGGCGATCGACGGCGCAGGTTACATGACAGCGCTGGCGAGTGGCGGCAAGCTCGAAGGCCGCCGAGTCACGCTGCGCATCGGCTATCCGGGCATGTCATCTTCCGATTTCGTCACCGTCGCCACGCAAGAAATCGAAGCGGTCAGCCCGCTTCCCGACCTGACGGGATACGTCCTCGAATGCCGCGATTTGAAGCGCAG
>JACQNR010000300.1 GCA_016202975.1 Acidobacteriota bacterium | reverse complement strand
TCGTAAGCTTCCGGCCCAAGGGGCCGAAAGTATGTGGCCCAGGGCGAGAGCCCTGGGATAGCAATGCCCCCACCCCCTTTGATCCCTCCCTCCCCCTCGCGGGCGGGGGAGGGGGAGGGGGGAGAGGGTCGAGTCCGCACACCCACGGCTGACGACGTGGGCCAAATTCCTCCGCCTCTCCGGGGCTGTTGGGGGGCCTTGGTCGAGGCATCCCTGAAGAACGCGTGGGCACGGCGCGCATTTGGCGCAGCCCCGTCCTGGCGGCTTACGAGTGTTAACGGCAAGACGTCGGTCTGTCCTGCCGCGCAGCCTGCGCCCCCGCCGTGTGATACAAATCTATTGGACGAGTACAAATGCTTGCTTTTGCGGGGGTGCGGGACTATACTTTTAGCGGCGAACGCATATAGTGGGCGAAAGCCCACTTTTTTGTTGGTGCAGCTTGGCGGGGTTTCGGGCAGGGTTTCCCGGTGTTGCGCGCCGAGGCGCTCATGCGCACTGAGTGTGTGGATGGCCGTTGACTTGGAAACAATCCGGCAAATGGCGGAGCGCGTGGCGACCTCGGAAGGCTTGGTGCTGGTGGACGTGGAACTAAAAGGCAGCCGGGCAAACCAGGTTTTGCGGGTGTTTATCGACAAACGCGAGGGCGTGACGCACGCCGACTGCCAGCTCGTAAGCGAGCAGCTGAGCGCCATGCTGGACGTGGAAGATCCGATTGTGGGGCACTATGTGCTGGAAGTCTCTTCGCCCGGACTTGACCGCCAGATTGCGCGTCCGAACGAATTTGTGCATTTCGCCGGACGACGCGCCCGTATTGCGCTGCGTGACCCGGTGGGGACACAACGCGTGTTTGAGGGACGCCTGGCGGGATTCGAATCCGGACGTGTGCGCCTGGAAGCCGGTGCCCAGGGATTGCTGGAATTTGAGCTTTCGAACATTACGAAAGCGAAGCTGATCGTGGAAACTTAAGCGACCGGGATCCGGGATTCGGATTTCGGAATCGTGAAGAGTGTCGCGCCGAAAGCTGGTTTCCGGCGCCTGGTCTTCCCGAAATCCGAACCCCGAGCCCCCAACCCGAGTCCTGGGGGAGTGATCGTGTCAACCAGTCTCCTTTATCAAACGATTGATATGCTGAGCCGCGAGAAGGGCATCGACCCGCAGATCATCATTGCGGCGGTCGAGGATGCCATTCTGGTGGCGACGCGCAAGTATTACAAGAGCAACGAAGACCTGCGCTCGCACTTTGACAAGGACACGGGCCAAGTCCACGTCCACGCGGTCAAGAAAGTGGTCGAGGAAGTGGCCGACCCCAATCTTGAGATCAGCCTTGCCGAGGCGCGCAAGCTCAACCCCGAGGCGCAGCCGGGCACGGAGATTCAGATACCCAAGAACACCCATGTCCTGGGCCGCATCGCCGCACAGACCGCCAAGCAGGTGATCTTCCAGAAGGTGCGCGAGGCGGAGCGTGACACGGTCTTTGCCGAATACAACAACCGCGTCGGTGAGCTTGTGAATTGCACCGTCAAGCGCACGGAGGGGCCGGACATCATCGTGGACCTGGGCCGGACCGAAGCCCGCGTACCGCGCCGCGAGCAGTCGCGATTGGAGACCTACCAGGTGGGCGACCGCATCCGGGCCGTCATCACCATGGTGGACCGCCAGGCGCGCGGCCCGCAGGTCATCGTCTCGCGGGCAGACACCATGCTGGTGCAAAGGCTTTTCGAAATGGAAGTCCCCGAGATCTATGACGGCACGGTGGTGATTCGTTCCATCGCGCGCGAAGCCGGCGAAAGGACCAAGGTGGCGGTCTTTTCCAGGGATCCGGACGTGGATTGCGTCGGCGCGTGCGTCGGGATGAAGGGCATGCGCGTGCAGTCGATTGTGCGCGAGCTGCGCGGCGAGAAGATCGACATCATTGAGTTCAACGAAGACCCCGTGATTTTTGCGGCCAATGCCCTGAGCCCGGCGAAGATCAATCACGTGTCGATTGTGGACGTCGAAGACCGGCATCTGGAAGTCATCGTCGAGGATGCCCAGCTCTCGCTGGCCATCGGCAAGAAGGGCCAGAACGTTCGCCTGGCGGCGAATCTCCTGGGCTGGCGGATCGACATCAAGAGCGAGGAAGAGAAGCGGCAGGAGATTGAATCGCAGATGGCGCAGATGGCCCTGCGCGGCGCCCCCATCACCAACCTCACGGGCCTGGGCGACAAAACTCTGCAGAAACTGCGCGAGCACGGCCTGGAAACCGTCGAGCAACTGGCCCAGATGACGCCGGAAGAGTTGACGCAGATTCCGGGCATCGGGGAGAAGACGGTGGAGAGAATCCGCCGCGTGGTGACGGATTACTTCGAGTCCGCCGAGCGGGCCGCTCAGCAGGAAGCTGCCGAGGCCGAAGCGGCAGCAGCGGAAGCAGCGGCGGCCGAAGCGGCTGCAGCAGCCTCCATCACCGCGACCGGGGAAGACAAATCTCCAGCTGAAACCTCGCCTGCTGCTGAATCTGGCACCCCTGCCGAATCCACGGCCGAAACGGAGGGCGGTCTCGAGGTTTCCGATAGCGCCGAAGAAATTCCCGAGCCAAGTGCTCCACCCGAGGCAGGCGAGGCGGACACCGCCCCGGCTGCCGAATCCACTGATGAAGGAGGAAAAGACTAAACAAAGTTAGCGGTGCACGGCACCCGGAAGTCGGGGCGCACCCACCACGACCCTTCCGCCTCAGGCGGAAAGCGGAGCGGGGAGACGAAACAAAAAAGATGGGTAAGATTCGAATCAACGACCTGGCACGCGAACTCGAGGTCAAGAGTAGAGCGATCATCGAGTACTTGCCGGAAATTGGAATTACCGACAAACGCTCGCACTCGAGCGCGCTTGAAGACGACGAAGCCGAGAAGGTTCGCGCGCATTTCCTGGGCGAGGCCCAAGTCGAAGCCCCGGAGAAACCCCAGGAAGCCGCTCCCGCTTCTGTTGAACCTGCGCCCGCCGCGCCTCCGGAAAAGAAGGAATTCCACATACCGCTAGGCGAGGCCAAACCCATGACGCGGAGCCTCGCGCAGATCAAGGCCGAGGCGCGGAAGGCAGTCTTGCATCCGCCTGTGCAGCCGCCCCCGACTGCACGCCCCGCGGACAAGCCGGCGGCGGTGGGTGTCCCACCCGCGGCGGGACCGGCGACGGCGCCATTTCGCCCCACAGCAATCCGACCGGGGGCGGTCCCCGCGATACCTCCGAAAACCGGGGTGCCGGTAGTCGAAGCCAAAGCGGCGGGCTCGCCTGCCAAGGCAGGAGCCACCGCAACTGCGACGCCTGGCAAGTCCATCCGGCCTCTTAAACCGGCCAAGAAGGACCCCTCCGCGAGCCAGCCGATTTATCCTCCGGCGGCCGCGACCAAGGGCGCGCCGGTGCGCCCGCCTCTGGGCAGACGGCCGGGTGAACCGCGGCCGATGCATCCTACGGCAACGAGGCCCCCAGGCGGAACTGCCGCACTTCGTCCCTCCGCCCACCAGGCGAGGACGGCCACGCCGCGCGGCCCAGTGCTCCAGCGCGCCCCGGTGTCGCATCCCCGGCCCGTCGCGCTCGAAGAAATTCCTATTACCCGGAAGATCACCATCACTGAGGGTGTTTCCATCAAAGAGCTCTCGGAAAAGCTCGAGGCCCGCGCCAAGGACGTGATCAAGCGGCTGCTCGATAAGGGAATCTTCGCCACCATCAACCAGACGCTCGACAGTCAGACGGCGACGGAAGTTTCCCGGTATTTTGGCGCGGATGCGTCTGTGATTACTTACGAGGAGGAGGTCACCTCGGAAGTCGAGGAGGCTGATCGTCCCGAGGACCTGGTGCCCCGCGCGCCAGTGGTGACCGTCATGGGACACGTCGACCATGGCAAGACCTCGCTACTCGACGCCATCCGCGAAACCTCCGTGGCGGCGCGCGAGGCGGGGGGAATCACCCAGCACATCGGCGCCTATCAGATCGAGGCGCAGGGAAGGAAGATCGTTTTCCTGGATACGCCCGGTCATGAAGCCTTCACCATGATGCGCGCGCGCGGGTCCAAGGCCACCGACGTCGTTGTACTCGTCGTCGCCGCCGACGATGGCGTGATGCCGCAAACTATGGAAGCCATCAACCACGCCCGCGCCGCCAAAGTACCCATCGTGGTGGCGATCAACAAGATTGACAAAGCCGACGCGCAGCCGGAACGCGTCAAGCGGCAACTGTCCGACCAGAACCTGATGCCGGAGGACTGGGGCGGGCAGACGGTCACCGTGGAAGTCTCCGCCAAGCAGCGCAAGAATCTGAGTTTGTTGCTGGAGATGATCCTGCTCGTCGCCGATTTGCAGCAGCTCAAGGCCAACCCGAAGCGGCCGGGGACGGGTACCGTCCTCGAAGCCAAGCTCGACCGCGGGCGCGGTCCGGTGGCCACGGTGCTTATCCAAAACGGTACGCTGCACGTGGGAGACGCTTTCATCATCGGATCGATTTACGGCAAAGTGCGCGCCATGTTTGACGACCGCGGACGCCCGGTGATCGAAGCGCCGCCCGCAACGCCGGTCGAAGTGCTCGGGCTCGAGGATGTCCCACAGGCGGGCGACAAGATCCTGGTGATCGAAGACACCGCTAAGGCTCGGCAGATTGCACTGCACCGCCAGGCCAAGCTGCGCGACGCGGCTCTTGCCAAGAGCGCGCGCCTGACGCTCGAACAGCTTCACGCACGCATGGCCGCTGGCGACGTGAAGGAACTCGCGCTGATCATCAAGGCGGACGTGCAGGGATCGGTGGAAGTCCTGGTCGACACCCTGAACAAGCTCAGCATGGAGAAGGTCAAGGTCAAGGTGATTCACGCCGGAGTTGGCGCCATCACCGAAACCGACGTTTTGCTTGCCTCGGCGTCGAACGCTGTGATTATCGGCTTCAGCGTCCGGCCGGAACGCAAGGCGTCTGAAATCGCCCAGCTGGAGCGCGTCGATATCCGCCTGCATACGATCATTTATAATGTGACGGACGAAATCAAGAAAGCCATGACCGGCCTGCTCGCGGCCGTGGTCAAGGAGACGACGCTCGGCCACGCTGCCGTCCGCGACACCTTCAGAATCTCCAAGGTTGGAACCGTGGCGGGATGCCGCGTCGAGGACGGGAAGATCACGCGTGAAGCGAAGATTCGCCTAGTCCGCGACAGTGTCGTCGTGTACGAGGGCAAGGTGCGGTCGCTGCGCCACTTCAAGGAGGACGTCTCCGAAGTGCGCAACGGCATGGAGTGCGGTATTGGGCTCGAGAATTTCAACGACGTGAAGGTCGGCGACGTCATCGAGGCCTACGTCCTCGAAAAGATGACCGAACCCGCGCTCGTTTAGGAAGCTGCGGCCCGCAGCCAATCGTCATGCCCGTCGGCATTCTGACTCTAGAAATTCAGATTCCCTACTCCCACTCGCTGAAGGAAAAGAGGGCGGTCCTGCTGAAGGTCCGCGACCGCCTGCGGGGGCGGTTCAACGTCGCCATCGCTGAACTCGACCACCAGGACGTCTGGCAGCGCGCCACCCTGGGCATCGTCTCCATTTCCGACAGTCAGAAGTACCTGCAGGGACTGTTCCAGCAGGTCCTCGCGGAAACGGAAAAGGTTCTCGGAGACGACGTGGCCGATCACAACATTGAATTTTTGTGATTGAGCCAGTCGGCAATTTAGAGATTGAGTGATTTAGCGATTGGGCGATTTGAAAAACACTGCACGAGCAGAAATAAACCACAAAATCGCTGAATCACCAGATCACCACATATCAACGAAAGCCTCTTGTGACCGAACTGGACTTATCCGGCGTTTACATTATCGACAAGCCCGCAGGGCTGACGTCGCACGACGTCGTGGCCCGGATGCGGAAAATTCTGGATACGCGCCAGGTGGGCCATTTCGGAACGCTCGACCCGTTCGCCACCGGCGTTCTGCCGGTTTCCGTGGACAAGGCCACGCGCTTTGCACAATTCTATTTGAAGTCGCGCAAGGCCTACGCCGGAGTCATCCGCTTCGGATTCTCCACCGACACCTACGACGCCACAGGTCAACCGGCGTCCGAGGCCCGGCCCTGCACACTCGATTCCGATCAAATCAACGCGCTATTCACGGATTTGACCGGAAGGATTCTCCAGACGCCGCCGCCTTTTTCCGCCAAGCGGGTGGAGGGCAAGCGCGCCTACGAACTGGCGCGCCAGCACAAGCCCGTCGAACTTGAACCCGTGGAAGTGGAAATCTACGCGCTGGAACTGCTGGGCGTCGAAGGCGAGCGGCTCCGGTTTGCGGTCGAGTGTTCCGGCGGGACCTACGTCCGCTCGCTCGCCCATGACCTGGGAAAACGGCTGGGGTTCGGCGCGCATCTCGCGGAGTTGCGGCGAACCGCCGTCGCCGAGTTCACGGAAGCTCAACTGGTTACTCTCGAAGGGCTCGCGGCAGCAGTCGAGCAGGGCAGCGTGGCCGGCTGCCGGGTACCTCTCGAGGCCCTGCTGCCCGATTGCCCGGAACTGGTCGTCGGCTGGCGCGAGGAACAGAGTGTCCGCCACGGCCACCAATTCCAGCTGGCACAGGCTGCGCGCCCAGGCCGGGGCGCCGCGCCGGGATCCGCCCACGTGGCCAAGATTCTCAAAGTCATGAATTCCGACCGCCGCCTCGTCGCCATCGCCCGGCACGTCACCGGGGCCGTGTATCACCCCGACCTTGTCCTCGTGTAGTTGTAGGGGCACGGCGCGCCGTGCCCCTACGGCTGCGCCAATCCTTAGGGTTTGAACGGTCAGCAAGCTCTCCAAATTGTATACAACTGTATCTTTCTAACTGATTGATCTCTGAGGAAATATAGTTCTGCAACTTAGCTCAACGAAGCGGCGTCTAAACCAATGCATCGCGGTTTAGAAATCGCGATGCAGGGCAAAGATGGGTCAGGGCATTGGACCTATTTATAAGGTTAGGGGAACAGTCCCCGAGGAGGATGAGAATGCGTAAGCGATTGATTTTGGGAATGGCGTTCATTGTGGGATTAGGGATTCAGACGGCTTGGGCGCGGGCACAGGTTTCGGATGCCCAAACTCTGGCCAAGATTCAGGACAAGGTTTTTCACACCAACGTTTTCGCGCACGGGCAGGTGACGGCGACCTATGACCATGGCGTTGCGACACTGGAGGGGACAGTGGACAATCTTGGCAGCCGCCTGGACGCGGAGCGCGCGGCGAGCAAGGTTGAAGGTGTTACCCGCGTGATCGACAACATCCAGGTGCGCGTGGACGATTTCACACCGCAGCAAATGCTGGAAGCGGCGCGCAAACAGGTTGTTACTTACTACGCCTACGGGATCTTCGACAACATCCAGCTCGAGGCGCAGGGAGACAAGCTGATTGTGAGCGGCCAAGTGACCGAACCCTTTAAAAAGTCGGACCTTGGCAACTTTCTGAAACGAGTGAAGGGTGTGGCCACGCTTGAGAACTCCCTGGACGTGCTGCCCGTCTCCTACAACGACGACTTGCTGCGGGTGCAAGTGGCTCGGGCCATCTATGGGAGCAGCTCGTTGTTCAACTACGGCAACCGTCCGGTACCTCCGATTCACATCATCGTGAAGAACGGCAATGTGACGTTGGAAGGCGCGGTCGGCTCCAAGATGGATCGGCAACTGGCCGAGTCCGCCGCCCGATCGGCAGGGCTGTCGTTCTCGGTGACCAACAACCTTCGGGTGGGGTAACACTCGACGTCCAGGGTTCGTCAAGAGGCCGGCGGCCGGTGGGTTGCGCCGGCCTGAAGGCCGTCGCTACTTCGACTGTTTCTTCCACGGAGGGGTCCACAGCTTCTCGGGTGGGGCCAAGAGGCGCTTCCAATCAACCGTTTCCGAGCCCGAATGTGGCCAATCCTGTGGCTCAGCACAGAGGGACTTGCGAACAGGATTCATCCAGATGTAATACGCTACCGACTCCCAAGGGTCACCGGGGCGCAGAATGTGGTCGTAGGACTTATGCTGCCAGAGGCGCTTCCTGTTCCGCTGTTTAAACGCAAACCCGGATTTTTGCTTGAACGAATTGATGAACGCCATGCAGTCGGAGTTATCCTCCGTCCCGCTTACAAGCAGGTGGAGGTGATCCGGCATGAAGCAATAGGCCTGGATGCCAGAGCGCGCTGCAACGGCCCGGTCTGCCAAGATGGCGAGCAGTTCTTGTACGAGGTCGACCTTGTTCAATATGGGAGTGCGCCCCTCTGTACCGGTGGTGAGGAAGTACCAATGTCGCCCGAGGTAAGCCGTGCGCGGAAGGCGAATGTTCTTGCGCCGGAAGTCCATTAGCGAATTGTAACGTCAATGTTGGTGCTTATGTAGCGCCGGGCTTCAGCCCGGCATTTTGGCTTGCCTTGTGACCTGTGCCGGGCTGAAGCCCGGCGCTACGACAAAGCAAGTGCCGGCCTGAAGGACGGCGCTACGACAAACCAAGTCGCCATTTCTTGACAATCAGCGGCGTCATCCCCAAGAATGATTGTTCATTTTATTGCCTTGCTGTGTTTAGCCGTAGGGGCCCGGCGCGCCGTGCACCTACAATTCACGGATTGAACGCTTCTCTGAAAGGCACAATTCATGCGCTGGAGCCAGATGTTCATTCCCACGTTGCGGGAAGCTCCCTCCGAAGCTGAGTCGCCGAGTCATGCGCTTCTTTTGCGGGCGGGATATGTGCGGCAGGTGGCGTCGGGAGTTTACGCTTACCTCTATCTCGCGCAAAGATCGTTCCTCAAGATTTCGCAGATCATCCGCGAAGAGATGAACCGCATGGGCGCGCAGGAGTTTTACCTTCCGGCGCTCAACCCCGCGGAACTTTGGCGCGAGAGCGGCCGTTACGATCTTTTCGGCCCAACCATGTTCAAGTTCAAGGACCGCAACGACCACGACATGTGCCTGGGCGTGACGCACGAAGAGGAAATGACCAACATCGCGCGCGGCGAGCTGCGATCCTATAAGCAGCTTCCCCAAATCTGGTACCAAATTCAGGAAAAATTCCGCGACGAACCCCGGCCCAAGGCCGGCCTGCTCCGATTGCGTCAATTCATCATGAAGGATTCCTACTCCTTCGATCTGGATGACGCCGGCTTGGATGTCAGCTACAAGAAGCACTACGACACTTACTGCAAAATCTTCGACCGCTGCGGCCTGAAATACGTGATCGTCGAGGCCTTCTCGGGGGCCATGGGCGGAACCGTTTCGCATGAATTCATGGTCCCCACCGAAGCGGGTGAGGATTCGGTGGCGATCAGCGACTGCGGCTACGCAGCCAACCTGGAGAAGGCGGAGTCGGTTGCTCAGCCGGTGGAAGACCCCGCGGGCGATGCCTCGCCGGAGGAGTTTTCGACCCCGGGTCAGAAGACCATCGACGACCTGGTGAAGTTCACGGGTCAGCCGGCGGCCCGCTTTATCAAGACTCTCG
>JACQNR010000324.1 GCA_016202975.1 Acidobacteriota bacterium | reverse complement strand
GCTCGGACAAGCCCGGTATCGCACCGGACTGCGGCATGAAACTCGTGCCGGTTTACGCTGAAGAAGCCGGCGCCGCTGCGACATCACCCGGAACCGTGCAGATCTCCGCGGCGCGCCAGCAGCTGCTGGGGGTCGTGACCGAACCCGCCCGGTATCGCACGCTGGACAAAACATTGCGCGCCGTGGGGCGCGTGGCGCTCGATGAGGAGCGCGTCTCGAACGTCCACATCAAGGTGACCGGCTGGGTGCAGAAGGTTTTTGTCGACTACACCTTCCAGCACGTCAAGAAAGGCGATCCGCTGTTCACGCTCTACAGCCCCGAGCTCCTGGCGAGCGAGCAGGAATACCTGCTTGCGTTGAAAGCCGATCGCGAACTGGGGACCAGCTCGTTTTCCGAGGTCGCGCTGGGCGGAAAAAGTCTGCTGGAGGCGGCTCGACGTCGGCTCGAACTTTGGGACCTGACCGATGAACAGATGCGCGAGCTCGACGAGACTGGCAAACCGCACAAAGAGATTACGTTCTACTCACCGGCCATGGGCCACGTGCTCGAACGCAAGGTGTTCCCGAACCAGTACGTCACGCCCGACACCGAACTCTACAAGCTCGCCGACCACAGCGAGGTGTGGGTCTACGCCGACATCTACGAGGAAGAACTTCCGATGGTCGAGGTGGGTCAGCCGGCAACGCTGACCTCAGCCGCGCTGCCCGGTCGGACGCTGGAGGGCCGCGTGAACTTCATTCAACCGCACTTGATGGAAGAAACCCGCGCGCTGCCCGTCCGGTTTTCGTTTCCAAATCCGAATCTGGAACTGAAGCCGGGAATGTTTGTGAATGTCGAGTTGCGCCGCTCGCTGGGGCGCCAGCTTACGGTGCCCGTGGACGCGGTCCTCGACTCCGGCGAGCGCCAGCGCGTCTTTGTCGATCGCGGCGAAGGCGCCTTCGAGCCGCGCGAGGTGAAAACCGGCGAGCGGGTCGACGACATGGTCGCCATCGTGCGCGGCTTGCGTGCCGGGGAGAAGGTGGTGACGCGGGCGAATTTCCTGATCGATTCCGAAAGCAATTTGAGGCAGGCCATCGCGGGCATGGCCACGGGCGGCCACGCGGGACACGGCGCCCAGGGCGCCTCGCCCGCGCCTGCACCCGAGCCGGCCAAGCCGCCGGAGCAAAAACCGCCGGAGCACCGGCACTGAGGCTTTCCCTGTAGCGGCGATGTCCTCATCGCCGCCCGGATTCGGCGGCGAGGACCAGCCTGCAGCAGGCAGGCGCCGCCGCTACAGCAAGCGGATCGAAAAGAGGCAGCCATGATTCACCGCATCATCGAATTCAGCGCAAAGAACAAATTCATCGTGTTCCTGTTTGTGGCCTCGGCGTGTGTAGGAGGCTGGTGGTCGCTCAAGAACGTTCCCCTCGACGCCATCCCCGACCTCTCCGACACGCAGGTGATCATTTACTCGCGCTGGGATCGCAGCCCGGACATCATCGAAGACCAGGTGACGTATCCGATCATCACGGCGATGCTGGGCACGCCGCGCGTCAAAGACATCCGCGGGTTTTCCGACTTCGGCTACTCCTACGTGTACGTCATATTTGACGAAGGCACCGACATTTACTGGGCGCGCTCGCGCGCGCTCGAATACCTCTCGAAGATCACGCCCCGCCTCCCGCAGGGCGTGCAGACCGAGCTCGGGCCGGACGCCACGTCGATCGGCTGGGTCTTCCAATACGCGCTCGTCGATACAAGCGGGCGGCAAAGCCTGGAGGCGATGCGGTCCTATCAGGACTGGTATCTCCGCTACTACGTGCAGAGCGTGCCGGGGGTGGCGGAAGTCGCGCCCATCGGCGGGTTCGTGCGCCAGTATCAGGTCAACGTCGATCCCAACCTGCTCGCGAGCTACCGCATTCCGCTGGACATGGTGGTCGAGGCAGTGCGTCGCAGCAATAACGACGTGGGCGGGCGGCTGGTGGAATTCAGCGGGCGCGAATTCATGGTGCGCGGGCGCGGCTACGCGCAGTCGCTGCGCGACATTGAGGAAATTGTCATCGGACCGAGCGCCATGAATTCCGCGTCGGAGGAGGGTTCGGTGGAGGCGCGGCACGCTTCGGGCACGATGACCGTCCGCGGGCTCGCGCGCGGAACGCCCGTGCGCGTGCGCGACGTGGCCAGGGTCGAACTCGGCCCCGACATCCGCCGCGGCGTCGCCGATCTGGACGGCCAGGGCGATGTGGTGGGCGGTGTGGTCATCATGCGCTCGAACGAAAACGCGCTCAAAGTGATCGACCGCGTGAAGGCGAAGTTTGATGAAATCCGGCCCTCGCTGCCGCCGGGAGTCAAGATCGTCACCACCTACGACCGCTCGGAACTTATTTTGCGTTCCATCGAGACCCTCAAGCACACTCTGACCGAGGAAATCCTGATCGTGAGCGGCGTGATCCTGATTTTCCTCTGGCACATTCCGAGCGCGCTCATTCCGATTTTGACTATTCCGATCACCGTGTTGATATCGTTCATCCCCATGAAGGCGGTCGGCGTGACGTCAAATATCATGTCGCTGGGCGGAATCGCCATCGCCATCGGCGCGATGGTGGACGCGGCGATCGTCGTCGTCGAGCAGACGCACAAAAAGCTGGAACAGTGGGAAGCCGAAGGTCGCAAGCGTGACTACCACGCGGTGGTGGTCGAGGCGGTGCAGGAGGTCGGCCCGGCCAGCTTCTTCTCGCTGCTGGTGATTGCCGTTTCCTTCATGCCCATTTTCGCGCTCGAGGCGCAGGAAGGCCGCCTGTTCAAGCCGCTCGCCTTCACCAAAAATTTTTCCATGGCCATCGCCGCGCTGCTCGCCAT
>JACQNR010000298.1 GCA_016202975.1 Acidobacteriota bacterium | reverse complement strand
GCATCGGCCATTCCCCTGTGCCTTGAGCACCGGGAGTGTTTAGACTCACTGTCTTGGACTGCTGCTCTGGCACCTCACCCCTCCCTGCCCAGAAGCTCATGTAGGAGGCTCGCCAGTAACTACCTTCCACACCTGCTCCTCACTTCCTTGCGGTGGCAATTAGATTGCCACACCAACTATCCCCCTAACTGACTCAAAACTTTGGCGAAAGCTCAGTGGCTCCTTCGTGGCGTCTCCCGCGACAGGGGGGCAAATGACACGAAACAAAGTGCAATTTCCCGCAGACCGGAATCTGGGCAAGCCCACAATGCTCTCGTAATCCTTTGCCTAACCGGTTACCATGCACAGAGACAGGAGGGGGCCCAAGAAATGATTCCACGTGGCACCTCGATTGCCGAATGGCAGGTAGGGACATTTGGGCTGGATCTCTTACATCCATCAAGATGGTCAGAAACATCGATCAAGAGAGGAACCCTTTACAGTGAGGCACAGTTTCCCGAATTCCCTCATGGCGGTGAAACCGCTGGGTGGTCGGCTTGGCTCCGTAGACGGTGTGACGAGGGAGCACCATGTGGGCGGTTCGACCCAGGAGAACATCCATGAAATATGATAAACAGGAAATCATCGCCAAGCTGAAGCTGGAAGCAGGGATCATTCGAGACGGGGGCTACAATCCGTCGGTGCGGGATCCCCATTCGCAGCCGCGAATTTTTCGCGACTCGGTGTCCTGCCTGAACGTGGGGCTGGAGGTCAAGAAAGAGCCGTGCGACGATTGCCTCCTGATGCTCTTTGTTCCTCCCGGGGAGCGCAACAAGGAAAATCCCTGTCATTACATCCCGCTCAACGAGAAAGGGGATACTGTGGCCTCGCTCGAAGCCGAGGGGGATCGGGAAAAGCTTGAAAGCACCCTTCTGTCGTGGCTCGATAAGACGATTGAAAGCACCGAAAAGGAAGGTTCGTAGGAAACCCGAATTTCGGAAACGCACGGGGCGTGCTCCTCGCCGAGGTCTTGGGCTGTTACTTCAGGATTGTTTCTGGATGGTAGGGTTTTGAGGGTCGGCCGTCGGCGATAGCCCGTCGTCCTCGGCATGGAACAAGTCGAACTTTTTCATCTTGTACCGAAGGGCATCCCGGCTGATGTCGAGAAGGCGCGCGGCCTGAGTCTGATTGCCATCGGCCTGGCCAAGTGCAAGCTCGACCAGCGCCCGTTCAACTTCCTCCAGCGACGTGCCACCTTCGGGAATGGTCAATGGAGGAAGCCATCGCCCGCTGGGAAGGGGCTGAGGGCCCGCGGTGGGTGAAGCAATCTGCTCGAACGCCGTCACGCCCGCCTGCGGCCGCGCCACCGAAAAAGGCAAATAGGTGGCGCTCAGAACCGACGCCTCTTCCAAAATCATGGCGCGCTCGATCGCGTTCTTCAGCTCCCGAACATTGCCTGGCCAGTCATAAGCAAGCAGGAGGGCACGGGTTTCATCGCTGATGCCCTTGATGGCTTTGCGAAACTTCCGGTTGTAGTGATTCAGGAAGAAGTCCACGAGGGGGAGAATGTCCTCTTTTCGTTCCCGAAGCGGCGGAACGAATATCGAGATAATCGCCAGCCGGTAATATAAGTCCTGGCGAAAATTGCCTTCGCGGACCGCGCGCTCCAGGTCCCGGTTGGACGCGGCGATGACGCGCACGTCAGTTTGAATGTCTCTTACGCCTCCGACACGGCGGATGACCTGATCCTCTAGAACCCGCAGGAGCTTGGCCTGAAGGAACGGCGAGAGTTCGCCGATTTCGTCGAGAAACAGCGCGCCGCCGTCTCCCACTTCGAACAAGCCCTTCTTCATCGCCTTGGCATCGGTGAAGGCTCCCTTTTCGTGGCCGAACAGTTCGGCTTCCATCAGATTTTCCGGGATGGCCGAGCAGTTAATCGCCACGAAAGGTCTCGCCTGCCGGTTGCTTTGGTAGTGAATCGCCTTGGCAATCAAATCCTTTCCCGTTCCGCTTTCACCCTGAATAAGAATGGTCGTGGCTTCGCTCGTGGCGACCTTCCGGACGAAGTTGATGAGCTCGGTAATCTTGCGGGAGTTTCCCACGATATCGTGGTAGCCGACGCGCCGACGAACCTCGCCGCGCAGAGACTCCACCTCTGTGCGCAGCCGGGTGGCTTCCAGGGCATTCTTGACCGTGATGCCCAATTCGTCGAAATCGAGGGGTTTGCCAATGAAATCGTAGGCGCCCAACTTGATCGCGGCCTTCACATCATCCAGCTGGGGGTCGGCCGTAATCATGATGATGGCTCGGGAGTCCCCGGATTGCTTGAGTCGTTCAAGAACCTCCACACCGCTGAGGCCCGGAAGGCGGACGTCAAGGAGCACGAGGTCGGGCAATTCTTCGTGCGCGATGCGCAGCCCTTCCTCGCCTGTCTCCGATTCCAGAGCTTGGTAGCCCCAGTCAACGCACTTCTGGCGAAGCGACCAACGCACCAGCTTTTCGTCGTCTACAATCAGGATTTTTTCGCCAGCCATAACTACCACTTTACTACGAAGGCGCGCTTCCTGGCGTGGTTTTGCGCAGTGGGAGCCAGACAGTAAATTCGCTTCCCTGACCGAGAGTGCTAGAAACCTCAATTCTTCCCCCGTGATTTTCCACGATTCGACGGGCGAGTGAAAGCCCTAGTCCGGTCCCCTGGCCTTTGGTGGTAAAGAACGGCCGGAAGATCTGGGGAAGGTTCTCGGGGGCAATGCCCCGTCCCGTATCTCTGACCCGCATCACAGCCTGTCCGTCACGCGATTCCAGCTTCACATCCACCCGGCCGGTCCCTTCAATCCCTTGAATGGCATTGAGCAGAAGGTTCAGGAGCAGTTGCCGGACTTGCGTGATATCGTGCTCGACCGGTGGCAGGGACTGGTCTTTGGTAATTTCAATCTGAATGGGGCGAGAAAGCACCTGCTGACGGGCGAGGGCGACTGCGTGCTCCGCGGTTTCATTCAAGTCCGCCTCCCGAAAATAGGGCGGCTTGGGCCGGGCGTAAGCGAGCATATCGGAAAGAATTTTTTGGATATGGAGAATTTCTTCCTGCACCTCGTTGAGGACCTGGCGACTGGGGCTGGCAACGGGAAGATCGCGTGCGATGATTTCCATCACCCCCGCAATGCCGGCGAGCGGGTTGCGGATATCGTGTGCGAGGCCCGCGGCGAGCTCGCCGAGCGTCGCGAGGTGCTCGGCCCTGGACATTTGGGTGCTGTATAGCCGCTCGAGCTCTTCTCGCGTCTCGCGGAGCTGGCGGACCATTTCATTGAAGTCGCGCCCCAAGTCGCCGATTTCATCGTTGCGCTCGGAGAACCCTACGGACACCGTGAGATCCCCCGCGCGAAGCCGGGCGATCTTTTCCCGCAGCTCCACCAGAGGGTGCTGGACCAGCACCGCCAGAATCGCCAGCATGGCGGCGCAAATAGCAATGGCGCCCGCCAATGCCACCAGAATCACGGTTTGCCGCTCGGAGCCCTCAAGCGACAGCGTGATCCAGACAAAAGCCAGAATGCCCGCCAGCAACACACCAGCCAGGGGCAAAACGGCCTTCAGCTTGAGGTTGACGCGGAACGCGGCCACGGAAAGAACCCTCGCCCCTATGCTATCACCACTCTCGCCTAGGCACGCGGTCCTACCGCCGACTGGACCTATTGGAGGCCCAGTTGAGTCAAAACCTCAGGGTTGGTCTCCTCCATGGCGAGAACGGAGTGACAGGCGTTGCAGTCCTGTGTAATTGTGCGCCCATCGGCGCTGGTGTGATTGCCGTCATGGCAGCGGAAGCATCCCAGAAAGTCTTCGTGCCCGATGTTGTTGATGTACGTTCCCCAAGTGACTTTCATCTCCGGAAAGACGTTGCGTAGGTAAATCTTCTGTACCGTCTGGGCGGCAGATTCGATCAGGGCGCGGTGGTCGCGATAAGTGTCGGGATAAGTTGTCCGGTAAAACTCCGTGATCCCGCGGGCGATCTGCTGGGTGGCGGTCCCGCGATCCGGATAATCGGCGCGGAGCAGTTCGACTGCCTTTTTCTTGATGTAGGGAAGTTGCGGACTGATGTGACGATCAGTGATTGCCTGGTCGACGGCCCGCTCGGGCAACTGGAAAGCGTGGGTAGGCGTGTTGTGGCAGTCCACACAGTCCATCTTCCGATGCTCTCCCGCGGCAAGCTGAGCCGAGTTGGAGATTAACTCGGCGGAATTGAACTCTATGGTCTTGCCGTCGTCGTCGAGGTAAGTCACTCTCGGAATGACCTGGCGGCGATCATCGGTGGAAGTATAGCTGATACGTTCCACTGTATCGAGGTGGCGGCCGTGGATCCCTACATTGCCCTGTGCCGTATGGCCGCCGATCTTCATAACCAAGACTGTTTTCGTGGGAGTGTTCGCCTCATCCGGCTGGTATTTGGTCCGCACCACCAGCTTGTCGCCTTCGAACTTTTGCGGCCAGTGACACTGTTCGCATGTTTCACGCGCGGGGCGCAGTTCCTTCACCGGAGTGGGAATCGGCCGAGAATAGGTCTTGAAAGTCACGGCGAAGACTTGCCGCACGCCCGAAAGCTTTGAGCGGACAAACCAGGACGCGCCCGGCCCGATGTGGCACTCGACACATGCCACTCGGGAATGAGGTGAATCCTGATAGGCCGCGAACACGGGCCCCATCACGGTATGGCATGTCTGACCACAGAATTGGACAGAGTCCATCTGTTCAACACCCTGATAGCTCGCAATTCCGAGGATAATGACATTGAGGACTGTCGCGATACCCACCAGAACAAAACCCCGGCGCAGGATGGGATTATGGAGATCAATCCGGGGATAAATCGCCGGCAACGTTCCCATGCTCCGCAGCTTTCTGCGGCGAATGTAAACACCCAGCGGAATCAGTGCCAGGCCGAAGAAGAAAATTCCGGGGAGAATCAGAAAGAAAACTATTCCGGCATAAGGGTGAATCGGGCCGCCTTTGAGAATTTCAAAGGCCCAAAACGCAAGCAGCGTCAAGCCCGCGCTCGTCGTAATGACCGCGCCTATGAGCGTAATGGCATTGTGCCCCAAGAACACAAGAGGGCGTAGCCAAACTCCGATTTGTCCGCGGAAGTTTCCCTCACCAACTATTTTCACTCATCCCCCTGCTGATTCTCAAAATCGTTCTTGGACTAGTCTGCAATTCATTCTTCCAGCTTGAAATCCCACGTGCATACTCTACATCGAAAGGTCAGTCTTTTGTTTGAACCTCACGAGCCGCCCACACCCCCACCTTGTCCCACAAAGCAATCTGTAGTCCCGAAAAGAATGACTTCCAGGTAATTCTATAACTCATTACAAATGAATGTGTTACGCGATGTTTCTCGTCCCGTTCGGTTGCTGCGCGACCACCCGGTTCGGGCGTTTTCCGCCACCTTCTGCGGGTAATGGCTCACGTCGTTTGAGGCAGGGAGTCATGTGTAAACGGGTCGGGATCACAGGACCAGGTTCACAAACTATCCGTGTTAAAATCAAATGTCAGTTCGGCACGAAGAGGTTTGTTATTTCTCCCCCTCTCGCACCGGCAATGAACGCTTTCACATGCGAACCAAGCACATCCTCATCACCAACGACGACGGGATCTACGCGCCCGGCCTGAAGGCCTTAGAAAGCGGACTGGCCGGCGTGGGTGAGGTGGCAGTCGTTGCGCCGGATCGCGAGATGAGCGCCTCGAGCCAATCGATCAGCGTGCATGTACCGCTGCGCGTGCACAAACTCGACGAGCGTCGTCTAGCCGTGACCGGCACACCTGCTGACACGGTCATTCTCGCGCTCTACCGTTTGTTGCCGCAGAAGCCCGACCTGGTCATTTCAGGAATTAATCCCGGCGGCAATTTGGGGGAGAACGTCATTTATTCGGGCACTGTCGCTGCCGCGATGGAAGCGACTCTGCACGGCGTCCCGGCCTTTGCCATCTCACTCGCCACTCGAAAGTATCTGGACTTCAGCGCCGCGGCATTGTTCGCCGGCCAACTGGCGCGGGTCATTCTCGAGGAAGGGCTTCCGCCCGGCCTCATGCTCAACGTCAATGTGCCCCGCGGGGAAGTGCGCGGTGTGCGCATTGCTCGCCAGAGCCAGAAGATCTCCCAGAATCTTGTGCACGAGAAAGTTGACCCGCGCGGGCGGCCATATTTCTGGCTGGATGAAACGGCGCGCATCGAGTCCGCCGAGGCTGACTCCGACTATGCCGCCATCCGTGCCCACGAAATATCCATCACGCCTCTGCAAGTAGACCGTACCGACTACTCCAGCCTTCGCAAGCTTACCGAGTGGCTGCCTCGCCTGGCTCCGGGCTAAATTCGGCAGACCAACGATGGATGGGCTTATGGGGCCGGACGATGCGGCAGGGTCTCGCCACAGCTTCGGCACTGGCTTCTGCGGCGGGCGTTCAGAGTGCCGCACTTTTGACAAGTGACGTACATGGCGCGGGCGAAGAGGTGGGTGAGAAGCGCGCTTGCGCCCAAAATAGCGATGGCGAGCACGGCGTTCAGTACCGTATCGCTCATCTGGCGAGCGCGGCCCGCCCCGCGCGCACCGCTTGGACAAACTTCTTCGCGGTCTCAACGATCTGGTCGAGCCTTCCCTCTTTGAGAGCCTTCAAATCCATCAGTTCCCCGCCCACCGCGACTGCAGCCGCTCCGGCCTTAATGTACTCCGCGGTATTTTCGAGGTTCACACCTCCGGTGGGCACCATCTCGATTTGCGGCAGTGGGCGCTTGAGCGCCTTGATGTATTTGGGGCCGCCGACGGCGCCGCAGGGAAAAACCTTCACCATGTCGGCGCCCGCCTGCCATGCGGTCACAACTTCGGTGGGGGTGAGAGAGCCTGGTAAAACCGGCTTCCCGTAGCGCCGCGCCAATTCAATCACCTGCAGGTTGAGCGAGGGGGTTACGATGAACTCCGCCCCCGCCAGCATGGCTGCGCGGCAAGTTTCCGGGTCAAGAACCGTTCCGGCGCCTAGCAGCACCTTGTCGCCGTAGCGCCCCGCGACGCCCTCCAACACGCGCACCGCGCTTGGCACCGTCATGGTGATTTCCGCAATGCCGATCCCGCCCTGGGCAATGGCTTCCGCCGCGCGCACCGCGTCCTCCTCCGTGGGCACCCGCACGATGGGAACCAGGCCCACTTCGCGAATGAGTGTCAGTGCCTTATCTTTGGTCCAAGCCATGCCGTCCTCCAGGGGTACCCAGAACCTATCACGCAATCACCTTGCCACCCGCAGGCTCGCACCCTTGAGCAAACCCTCGACCTCGGCTAGCGTCGCCCAGTTGAAATCGCCGGGGTTGGTGTGCTTGAGCGCGCTGAAGGCGTTGCCGTACCGGACCGCAGCTTCGTAGGAGTTCTTCACAAGTCGCCCGTAGATAAATCCCGCGCTGAAAGCGTCCCCGCCCCCAATGCGGTCCACAATTTCGAGCTCGTACTTCATGTCGTCGTAATATTTGCCGTCTGCATACACGATGGCCGTCCAGGTATTGCGCCACACCAGGGGATTTTCCCTCAAGGTAATCGCCACCGCCTTAAATTTGAACTTGTCCGCGAGCTTCTTGGCGACCTCCTTGTACGATTGCGCCGAAACTTCGGTGAATCCTTTTTCGTCGGTTTCCCCCTCGGCCTTGATCTTGAAAACCACGCTCGTGTCTTCCTCAGTGGTGATAAGCACGTCGACGTATTCCATTAATGGCTCTTGCACGGCCTGGGCTTTTTCCGGCGACCAAAGCTTGCCGCGGTAATTCAAATCGTAACTGACCGTGAGGCCCGCTTTTTTGGCTGCGACCAGGGCCTCGCGCGTCACTTGGGCGGCGGAATCCGAGAGCGCCGGTGTGATGCCGCTGGTGTGGAACCACTTCGCGCCCTGCATCACCTTGGCCCAGTCCACTTCCCCCGGCTTGATGGCGCTTATCGCGGAATTGGCGCGGTCGTAAAGGACCGAACTCGCGCGCGGCGCCGCTCCGAATTCGACAAAGTAGAGTCCCATGCGGCCGCTCTCCGCCCAGGCGATGTGCGATGCGTCCACGCCCGCCTGCCGGACGCGGTTCAGCATCAGCCTTCCGAGCGCGTTCTTGGGCAGACGTGAGACCCAGGCGCTCGGGAGCCCCAGCCGCATGACGCCCACCGCGACGTTGAGCTCGCCGCCGCCCACCTGCACGTCCAGCGTCGTCGTCTGCTCGAGCCGCTGAAAATTCGGCGGACCCATCCGGATCATCGCTTCCCCAAATG
>JACQNR010000297.1 GCA_016202975.1 Acidobacteriota bacterium | reverse complement strand
GACTAGAAGTGACCACTATGATCAGATGGAATTCAATGGCCAAGCCGCGACAATCCAAGCCACGCGATGTTGGACCGATGGGCGTTCGCACCAACGAGACGACGCGGCTTCCGACGCCAGGGTTAGCGATCTCTATCCTCGCGTTGTCGCTCGGCCTCCCAGCCGCGGCCCAGGTCCAGGATATTTACCGCATCAACGATGGTAAGTTTGTAGCTCACGTCGAATTAATCCCAATACATGCCGATCTGGCACCCGGCAAGGAATTGGTGCTCGGCGACTTTACCGGCCCCGGCAAAGTTACTTACTTTTACTACACGGATAACGGTGCCGCAAGCGGGGTGCCGTATCCTGGCTTAGTTCTGAAGGTCTACTGGGACGACGCCACTGAGCCGAGCATTCAGGTTCCGCTCTGGAACTTCTTCGGCGCATTCGGCCGCAAAACGATCGACTATCAGTCGCTGCTGATGCAGATCAATCATTACTGCTACATGAGTTACTTACCTATGCCCTTCTCAAAGCGGGCGCGCTTCGTGTTGTTGAACGACGGCGACAAGACATACTCACAGGCCGTGGCGTGGGGGATTGATTACGAGAAGAATCGTGCGTTCGAGCATGAGACCAGCCGCTTGCACGCCGCTTGGAACCACTCCAAGCCCGCCCACAACAGAGACTCGGTGCATACAATGCTGGAGGTAACGGGCAAAGGCCAGTACATCGGCAACTTCCTACAAGTGAACACGAATTACGAGGGATGGTGGGGAGAAGGGGACACCATCTTCGATGTCGACGGCGAAAAGATCACGCACTCGCCTGGCACGGAAGATGAATACGGGTCCACTTGGGGCTTCGACCACACGTTCTCCTACCCCTACAGCGGATACATACAGATGGATGAGGGCAAGAATCGCATGTACCGTTGGCACTTCGCAAATCCGGTGCGCTTCCAAAAGTCTCTACGCGTGCAGATTCAGGATCAGCGTGTCCAGGAGGGTTCCAAGGATTATCGTCAGGTTCCGAGCAAGGACGAGACCGACGATTACACCAGCGTCGTGTTCTGGTATCAGGAAGGAGCGCATCCGGCTCCCGCGATCCTGCCCTACGCGGAAAGAGTTGCCCTCAGCAGAGGCCCTACTTACCCCAGATCCAGGTGAACAAAGTACACGGCATAGATGACGTACCTTGAAGAACATTTTCATGCTGGATTCAGAACTCCACCCGAATGCATACGCTGCGGTTGTGACTTGTAGCCTTTCGCTTACTCTCACCGCGTGCGGCAGCACAACCTCTTCCTCCGAGGGAGCGCACCCCACAGTTCACAAGATTGCGGCCGGTCAGACAATTCGTCTCGCATTTGCCCCGAACGCTCCAGCCGCGTTCTGGGAGATGGCCGGTCACGGCTTGAAGAAGTTCGAGAAGAAGACGGGTGTGCATGTGGAGTTGAAGTACCCTCCTACGGGCAGCGTCGAAGAACAAAACCAGATTGAATGCTGAATTATGAATTGGGGTGGAGAAGCTGAGTTCTGAGGATCGAAAAGGCCAGGCTTTTACCCGACTGGCGCTGAAGCATCTTCACATACTAAGTTTCTTGACAAAGTCACAATTCACTATTCCGGTGTCGCGTGCCGACTGCCGACTGCCGGCATCTCACTTCACTCCCGTACAGGGGTGAGGCCCAGGAACTTTTCTTCAAACTCCTTGAGGCGTGGCCGGATGGCCCCGTTTTCCTCGAATCTTCCGTTCACCGCGGCAACGGTCTTGAGCCCGCATCCGGTGATGGCGAGCACCGTCGACTCATTGGGGTTGATCTTGCCCTGCTGGATGAGTTTGCGCGCTACGGCCACGGTGACGCCGCCCGCGGTTTCCGCAAAGACGCCCTCGGTCTCAGCGAGGAGCTTGATGCCTTCGACGATTTCTGCGTCGCTCACATCCTCCCCGGCACCGCCGCTCGCGAGGATGGTTTTAACGGCAAAGAAGCCATCGGCAGGATTACCGATGGCGAGCGACCGCGCAATGGTGTTGGGTTTCTGCGGCTCGATTTCGGGTGTGCCGCGCTTGACGGCGCTGGTGATGGGCGAGCATCCGGTGGCCTGCGCACCAAAGAATTTGGCGGGAGTCGCGGCAGGTGCGGCCCAGCCCAGCTTCTCCAGTTCGCCAAACGCCTTGGCGATTTTGGTGATGAGCGAGCCGCCGGCCATCGGGCACACCAGATTTTGGGGCAGGCGCCAGCCAAGCTGCTCGGCCACTTCGTAGCCGAAGGTTTTCGAGCCCTCCGAATAATACGAGCGCAGGTTTACGTTGACCATGCCCCAGGGATACTTCTGCGCAATCTCCGCGCAGAGGCGGTTCACGTGATCGTAGTTGCCCGTAATCTTGACAAGTGTCGCGCCGAAAATCTGCGTGCCGACGATCTTTTCCGGCTCGATATCAGAGGGAATGAAGATGAACGCCTTGAATCCGCCTTCCGCCGCTTGCGCCGCGACGGCATTCCCGAGATTTCCGGTGGAGGAGCATCCTACGGTGTCAAACCCAAATTCGTGCGCCTTGGAGAGTGCGACGCTGACCACTCGATCCTTGAAGGAGAGCGTGGGATGATTGACGGCGTCATTCTTGATATAAAGCTCGCGAACGCCGAGCGCCTTCGCCAGACGCGGCGCAAGGAAAAGGGGAGTGAAGCCGGTGTGCTTGCCCACCCAGGGATCGCCCTCAATGGGCAACAATTCGCGGTACCGCCACATATTGGGCTCTCGCGACTCGAGATCACTGCGGCGAATATCCGACCCGATTCTGGCGTAGTCATAGACGGCTTCGAGCGGCGCCCAGCACTCTTCGCAAGCAGCAATGGGGTCCGTCGGGTAGGTCTTTCCGCACTGGCGGCATCTAAGGTGAAGAAGGTAGCTCACGAGATTCTCCTCCATCAAAACCTCCAGAGTGAAATGGGACATGAGCGGATGGAATTGGAGTCGGGAAGGCTGAGAAATCAAAAGCCTCCGCGACAGGGTCGGGGAGGCTGCTTAAAGTTTGCTTTCCCCTCTCATCTGCCCCTATACCGGGCGGGAGTTGGCACCTGGCCCCCGATTCATGATCGGGGCGGTTGTCGTGGCTTCACAGGGCCCGTCCCTCTGCCACTCTGGATGAGATTCAGGGTCACTGAATCCGATATTCAATTGTCATAATCATTCTAGGAGCCGGCCGGTCGGTTGTCAATATGATTCTTCCCCTCGGTGACGTCAAGCCGCTTGTGTAAAGACGCGGAGGGTGCGGTTGCGCCACTGGTCGTTCGAGCCGTTGAAGATGCCATAGATGATGCGGTCGACGCTCTCGACATATACAAAACAGAGCATGGACCGGGTGCGGCGGCGGACCTCCACGAAGCAGCGTTCGATGACGTTGGTGGTGCGCAGCTTAGGCCACAGGTGCCGGGGGAAGCGGAAGAAGGTCAGCAGCTCCGGCAAGTCCTGCTCCAGGCGGCGTACCATGGCGGGATAGGTTCCTCGCCAGTTCAATTTGAAACGCCGGAAGGCGCCCTCGGCCTCGGCCAAGCTGGTGGCCTGATAGATTCTCTGCGCCTCGTGCTTGAATTGGTCGTGGTCGCGTCGGCGGACCGCTTCGCAGAGGTTCCGCATCTTGTGCACCCAGCAGCGTTGATGCGCGACGCGCGGGTAGACGGTCTCGATCGCCGCCGCCAGCCCCGCACAACCGTCGGTGACCGAGAGCAGCAGGTTGCGGCCGGTCAGGCCACGCCGGTAGAGGTCCTGCAGCACACCTTCCCAGGCCGTCTGGCTCTCCCCCACGCTGCGCAGGAAGGCCAGTAACCGACGGCTGCGTTGGCCCCCCCTACCAAGGCAGCCATCTCCCCCCTCCGCTTCGCGCTCATACGCTTCAGTTCCACAGGGGGGATAGGATGTACCTTTCCAATTCCAATCGCGTACAAAATGTTGAAACTGCTCCGTCATCGGTCCTACGGTTCGCATCGGGTGTAAGCTCCTTTCGAGGATCTTCGCTTCAGGTCGTGAGCCCAAAACCAGCTTGCACCCCCCACCTCTCTACACACGGGAACTTACATCAGCAACAAAAAGTATTGCTTGACAAT
>JACQNR010000036.1 GCA_016202975.1 Acidobacteriota bacterium | reverse complement strand
CTTGTTGCGGTGCTGCGAGCGCTCGTTCTGGCACTGCGCCACGGTGTTGGTGGGAATGTGCGTGACGCGCACGGCGCTGTCGGTAGTGTTGACGTGTTGGCCGCCCGCACCCGTCGAGCGGTAGGTCTCAATCCGGAGTTCGTCCGGCTTGATTTCGATCTCGATCGTGTCGTCGATTTCCGGGCTAACGAACACCGACGCAAATGAGGTGTGGCGCCGCGCGGCGGAATCGAACGGCGAGATGCGCACCAGGCGGTGAACGCCAATCTCGGAATTGAGCAGCCCGTAGGCGTAATCTCCCGCCGCCAGAAAGGTGGCGGATTTCAGGCCCGCTTCCTCGCCCGGTTGATACTCCATCAGAGTGAATTTGAAGCCGTGGCGCTCCGCCCAGCGCTTGTACATGCGCAGCAGCATGTCGGCCCAGTCTTGTGACTCGGTGCCGCCCGCGCCGGGATGGATGGTAACGATGGCGTTCAGCCGGTCGTTCTCTCCGGGAAGGAGAGTCGCAAATTCCAGGCGGTCGAGTTCCGCGGCGAGCGAATGAAGCTCGTTTTGGATTTCCGCTTCGACGCTTTCGCCCTCGCGGCCGAGCTCGAAATACGCGTCGAGATCGGCAAGCTTCCTGGCAAGCTGCTCGTCGGTCTGGATCTGTTCTTCCAGGCGCTTGCGCTCGGTGAGGATCTTCTGTGAGGCTTCGGGGTTTTGCCATAAATCGGGCTGGGCTATTTGCTGCTCAAGGGGTTCGATCTGGAGGCGGCGGGCGGGGGCGTCAAAGAAAACTCCGCAGTTCGAGTGTCCGGGACTTTAATTGGTCAAATTCGCGTTGCAGTTCCTCGAGCATGGGGACTCCAGAAGTAAGAATTCAGAAGCCGGAAGTCAGAAGGAGAAAACCGGGTTCCCTACTTTTGACTTTTGCCTTTTGCCTCTTGCCTTTTGATTTGTTCTTCTCTCCAATATTGATGGGTCATCGCCATCACAACGATAGCCACGCACATCCAGGCAAATACGTCGCCGTACCGCGTGTAGAAGGTGTCGCCTGCCACAAAGTCGAACCGGCCGGTGAGGATGGCGGATTCATGACGGGGCAGGCGCGCCACGATGCGCCCGTACGGATCGATGATGCAGGTGATACCGTCGTTCGTCGCGCGCAACAGGTATCGCCTGTTTTCAATCGCCCGCAGACGCGCTTTTTCGAGGTGCTGCGCCGCCGCCGCGGTGTCGCCGAACCAGGCGTCGTTCGAAAGGTTGACGAGCACCGCCGGCCCCTCGGGCACCAGCCGCCGAACCAGTTGCGGAAAGATCGACTCGTAGCAGATGAAGAGGCTGAGCGCGCCCTCGGGCGTCTCCGCCGCGCGGTAGCTGGAGCCCGGAACGAAGTTCCCTGCTTCGTGCGTGATCTTTCCAACCAAATTCGGGAAAGCCCAGTCGGGCACATACTCACCGAAGGGCACCAAATGAATTTTATCATACGCAAGCAGGACCTGCCCTTGCGGGTTGAGCACCATTGCGCTGTTCTTGGGTTGAGTCTCGGCGGCATCGGCAAAGTTGACGCTCCCCACCACGACGTAGGCGCCGGACTCGCGAGCCATGCGCTCCGCCGCGGAGCGGAAAATCGGGTCGCGCTCGAAATAAAACGGCGCAGGATTCTCCGGCCAGATGATGAAAGGCTTTGGTCCGGTTGTCGCGTCGGCGCGAACGCTGGCAATGCTTTTGTCGACGAGCCGTTGGAGCGGCTCGGGATTGCTCCAGGGCGCCCATTTCACCACTTCCTGGACATTCATGCCGATATTGGGCTGGACCAGATGCACAACGCGCGAGCCGGGCGCAACGGGCGGAGGCGCCAGAAGCCAGTTCGCCACGATCAGAACGACGGGCCAGATAAGGACTGCGAGGCGCGCGGCATTACGCCGGGGTTCCAGAATAACCCAAGCGATCAGCGAGCTTGTCGCCAAAGCCAGAAACGACAAGCCGTAGACCGCCGTCACCGTAGCGATCCGGCGAAGGCCACCCGCTTGCATCGCATAGCCCAGCAGATTCCATGGAACGCCGGTGAAGAGATACGTCCGGCCGAGTTCCCCCACCACCCAGAAAAATGGAGCGAGAATAAGGGCGCGGGTTCGGACACGAACTGCTGTCCTCGACACTGCCCATCCGAAGGCGCCAAAGAATACAGCGAAAAGCAGCGCGAATAGCCCCAGCACGCCCCAGGCGAGAACCGGCGCAAGTCCCCCGTGCATCTCCATGACATCCACGAACCACTGGCAGGAGGAGGCGAAGAAAATTACCCCGCAGAGATAACCAAGCCAGAATCCGCGCTTGGCGTTCAGCTCAACGAGCAGCGCCACAAGCAAGGGGGCGAGAGCTACCCAAACCAGATGGTGCCAGGCGAGAAGCGGGAAACAAGCATAGAGAAATGCCGCGGAGAGAGCGCTCGCCCCAACGCGTAGGGAATTCGATCGAAACAACCCTGCGTTCGGGTGACGATCGTCAGGAGATGACAAGGATTCTTTGTCCGATGTTTGAGCGGAGTTATCAGTGGTTAGTTGTGAGTTGATCGTGGTTCGTGTCCACTTTCCGATGTCCAGCCCCAAGTTTCCAGGTTGCAAGTTCAAATTCAGAATCCAAGATTGCAGAAGGTCACTGCTTAACGAACGGCTTGAAGCCTTCTTTGGCAATCCGGTCGCGGACGCGAACAGCCTCGGCTCGAG
Source organism: Acidobacteriota bacterium (assembly GCA_016202975.1). GTDB lineage: Bacteria > Acidobacteriota > Terriglobia > UBA7540 > UBA7540 > JACQNR01. Next base: position 299 of record JACQNR010000036.1, on the reverse strand, counting down.
TGGCATACGGGCCAACCTGAACGCGGTACAGGTTGTCCTTGGCATCGGAAAACTGCGGAGGCACCACAAAAACGTCCAGCCCGCGCGCGCGCAGTTCCTTAACTAGTTTTTCCGCATCCTTCTTTTCGCTCGAGGCGGCAACTTGCACGGTGAAGCCCGCGCTTTCCTTCCCGCGGCGCATCGAGGCTGGAGCCTTGGCAGCCGGAGCCTTCGCGGCGGGCCTGGGCGCGGGAGGTTTGACTGCAGGCTGGGGCGATGGTTTGGCGGGGGGCTTTGCCTCAGCAATCTGTGATTCGCTG
>JACQNR010000285.1 GCA_016202975.1 Acidobacteriota bacterium | reverse complement strand
TTCCAGAGCAGGGGCGGCTTCCGGCTGGGGCTCCAACTTGACCCCGGATTCCAGCTTCGTCTCGAGCGCAAGGTCCAGCACCTCATCCATCGTATCCACGAACCGTATGGCGAGTTGTTGCTGGACGTTCGCGGGCACGTCGGCCAGATCCTTCTCGTTGTCACGCGGAAGAATCACGGTCTGATTTCCGGCGCGGTGAGCCCCGAGCAGCTTTTCCTTCACTCCTCCGATGGGCAGCACCCTGCCGCGCAGCGTGATTTCTCCAGTCATGGCGATCTCACGCCGAACGGGAATCTTCGTCAGGGCACTCACCACGGCGGTCGCCAGAGTGATTCCGGCAGAAGGGCCGTCCTTGGGGATGGCGCCTTCGGGAATGTGAATGTGAATGTCGACGTGGCGGTAGAAATCCGCAGCGAGCCCCAGCTTGGCGGCGCGCGAACGCACGTAGCTCAGAGCGGCTTGCCCGGATTCCTGCATGACATCGCCGAGTTTTCCCGTCAGCATCAGCTTGCCCTTGCCCGGCATAATGCTCGCTTCGATGTTCAGGATCTGGCCGCCCACTTCCGTCCACGCCATGCCGGTGGCGAAACCGACTTCGTTCTTCTCCTCAGCCTTGGTGTCCCGGAATTTGATTACGCCCAGGTAATCCTTCACGTCGCCAGCCCCGACCGAAACCTGGAGGTTCTTACCCTCCTGGGTAACTTTCCGCGCCAGTTTTCGACAGATGTTGGCGATTTCGCGCTCCAGGTTGCGGACTCCCGCTTCCCGCGTGTAATGGCGGATGATGGTGGTGAGGGCCTCGTCGCTAAACGATACGTTGGTTTCTTTCAGCCCGGTTTGTTCCTTCTGTTTTTTCACCAGAAAGCGCTTGGCGATCTCCATCTTTTCGGGTTCCGTGTAGCCCGAGAGGCGGAGAATCTCCATACGATCCTGGAGCGGCTGGGGAATGGTATGGATCACATTTGCCGTGGTGATGAAAAAGACCTTGGAGAGGTCGTACTCGACGTCGAGGTAGTGATCCGCGAACATGAAGTTCTGCTCGGGGTCGAGAACTTCGAGCAGCGCCGCCGACGGGTCGCCGCGAAAGTCCATGCTCATCTTGTCCACTTCATCGAGCAGAAAGACCGGGTTGGTCGTCCCCGCCTTCTTCATCATCTGAATAATCTGGCCGGGAAGGGCTCCGATGTAAGTGCGCCGATGGCCGCGGATTTCCGCCTCGTCGCGCACGCCGCCGAGCGACAGGCGAACGAACTTGCGACCCGTGGCGCGGGCGATCGACCGGCCGAGCGAAGTCTTGCCCACTCCGGGCGGCCCGACAAAGCACAGGATCGAGCCCTTGGGGTTCTTCACCAGCTGCCGCACGGCCAGAAATTCCAGAATGCGCTCCTTGATTTTTTCCAGGCCGTAGTGATCTTCATTCAGGATTGTTTCGGCGCGCGAAATGTCCCGGATTTCCTTGGATTTCTTCTTCCAGGGCACGGCGAGCAGCCAGTCGAGGTAGTTGCGCGAGACGGTCGACTCGGCCGACATGGGTGGCATCATCTCGAGGCGCTTCAGTTCCTGCTCAGCCTTTTCGCGCGCGTCCTTGGTCATGCCGGACGCTTCAATCTTCTTCTTGAGCTCGTCGATTTCGCTCTTTTCGTTGCGGCCCAGTTCCTTCTGGATGGCTTTGATTTTTTCGTTCAGGTAGTACTCGCGTTGGGCGCGCTCCATCTGGCGCTTGACGCGTCCCTGAATGGTGCGGTCGACGTTGAGCTTTTCGATCTCCAGGTCGAGGATATCCGCGAGGCGGGCCAGGCGGTCGACCGGGTCAAAAATCTCCAGCAGTTCCTGTTTCTCTTCGATGCTGACATTCAGGTTGGCGGCGACCGTGTCGGTAAACTTGCCGACCTCATCGACCTTGATCGCGGCGATCATGGTCTCGTAATTGAGACTCTGGGAGAGTTTGACGTACTGCTCGAACAGTGCCGTGACCCTTTCACGGAGCTGGTCGAGGCTGGGCGTGCTGACCGGACGGAAGGCCATGGTCTTGACGGTCACTCGGAAGTAACCCTCGTCGGTGGTCACCTTTAGAATCTTGCCGCGTTCGCCGCCCTCGACCAGCACCTTGATGTTGCCGTCCGGGAGCTTGAGGCTCTGAACGATATTGGCGATCGTTCCGACCTGGTAGATCTCGTTGACTTTCGGCTCGTCCACGGCCGCGTCGTGCTGTGTGGCGAGGAAGATCTTTCTGTCGCCCGCCAGCGCGTCTTCCAGCGCCCGGATGGAGCTTTCCCGGCCCACCACGAAAGGCGTCATCATGAACGGAAAGATGACAACGTCCCGGATGGGCATCATGGGCAGCGTGCGTGTATCGGATTTTTCACCGCGACCGGAAAACATACCTTGGGGATTACCCTGCTTTCTCGAGGAGGCTGGCGCTGAAGTCGATTTCGTGCCTATTCACCATCTCGTCAGTGACCACAAATTCTCGAAGCTTTCGCTGGCTGGGCAGGTGGTACATGAGATCAAGCATCAGGTCTTCGAGAATCATTCTCAATCCCCGCGCCCCGAGCTTTCGCTCGATCGCCTGGACCGCGACGGCTTCCATCGCCGCGTCTGTAAACTTCAGCTTCACGTCCTCGAACTCGAAAAGTTTCTGATACTGCCGGATGAGAGCGTTGCGCGGCCGCGTCAATATTTCCACGAGCGCGGCGGTGTCGAGATCGCCCAGGACGCTGACCACCGGCATGCGACCGATGAACTCAGGAATCAGCCCATAGCGAATCAAATCGCCCGGCTGAAACTGCTCGAGCAGCGCGATGTCGCGGCGGCTGGCGGGGACATTGCTCCCGCTCCCTTTGGTCTGGAAGCCCACGGCCTTGTTCCCCATGCGGCGGGCGATGATCTTTTCAAGACCAACGAAAGCGCCACCGCAAATGAAGAGAATATTGGTCGTGTCGACGGGCGTAAACTCCTGGTGGGGGTGCTTGCGCCCTCCCTGCGGGGGGACGTTGGCGACGGTTCCTTCCAGGATTTTGAGAAGCGCCTGCTGAACGCCCTCGCCCGAAACGTCACGCGTAATGGACGGGTTCTCGTCCTTTTTCGCGATCTTGTCGATCTCGTCAATGTAAATGATGCCCTGCTGGGCGCGCTGGACATTCCCACCGGCGTTTTGTAGCAGCCGGAGTATGACGTTCTCGACGTCCTCTCCCACATACCCCGCTTCGGTGAGCGTCGTGGCGTCGGCGATGGCGAAGGGAACCTCCAGCTGCCGGGCCAGCGTCTGGGCCAAAAGCGTTTTGCCCGTGCCCGTGGGCCCGATGAGCAGAATGTTGGACTTCGTCAGCTCCACTTCACTGCGGTCGCGCGCATACAGGATGCGCTTATAGTGGTTGTAAACCGCAACCGCCAGCTTCTTTTTGGTCTTTTCCTGACCGATGACGTACTCGTCGAGAAAGGCTTTCACCTCGGTGGGCTTGGGGAGTTTGAACTGCGGCTGGAGGGCGGGTCCCAAGCCGTCCTGATCGATGATGTCTTTGCAGACCGCAATGCACTCGTTGCAGATGTAGCTGCGTGGCCCCTCGGCGGGCGAGGAAATCAGCCGCCGGACCGAATCCTGGGGTTTCTGGCAGAACGAGCAGCGCGGATTTTCTTCCGTCCCCTGGCGTTTCACGCCTAGCGTCCTCGCTTATTTGTGCTTGAAGATGATCTCATCAATGAGGCCGTAATCGCGCGCCTGCTGCGCGCTCATCCAGTAATCGCGTTCCACGTCGTGCTCGACCTTTTCGACCGGCTGGTGCGCGTGCTTGGCCATGATTTCGTTGAGGCTGGCACGGATGCGGAGGATTTCGCGGGCATGAATATCAATATCGGTGGCTTGTCCGGAGA
>JACQNR010000287.1 GCA_016202975.1 Acidobacteriota bacterium | reverse complement strand
GCCGGACTGGCTTCCCCGCAGCAGGCGGAGGGGCAGAAACCCACCACTTGGAGCAGCCGGGAAGAATACGATGCCTTTATGGCGTTCTCCAGCGAGAAGGACCCACAAAAGAAGATTGGATTGGGCGACGCGTTTCTTCAGAAGTATCCCAATACATTTATCAAGGACGGCGCCTACGTCCTCCAAATGCAAGCCTATGGGCAGCTGAATGATGTCCCCAAGGCCATGGAAGCAGCGCACAAAGCCGTGGAGATCAACCCAGGAAATCTTGAGGCGCTCAATTACCTGTCGTTTGTTTTCCCGTTCGTCTTTAACTCGAAAGACCCGGGTGCGGATGCCAAACTGGCTCAGGCCGAGAAAGACGCCCGGCTTGGCCTGGACGCGCTGCAGAAGCTCAAAAAGCCGGAAAACGTCACGGACGACCAGTTCAATCAGTTCGTGAAGAGCCAGAGGGCCAACTATAACGGCTGCATCGGGTTCGTCGCCTTGCAACGCAAGGATTTTGCGGGTGCCGTGACATCGTTCAAAACCGCGGCGGAAGACAACCCTGCCGATGTCTATGTTTTCTACCGGCTGGGGATCGCCTACATTTCCGGCGAGCCTCGCGATACCAACAACGCCATCTGGAGCCTGGCGCGGTCGGCGTCGCTCGCCAAGGCGGGCAAAAATCCTGCCGCACCGGAAATCGAGAAGTATTTGAAATCGGTATACATTAACTACCACGGGAACGAGGATGGCTTGTCGGGAATTATGGCGCAGGCGGCCGCTTCGCCCACCCCGCCCGAAGGCTTCGCGGTCACACAAATGGAAGTTCCGCAAGACACCGGCAACGCCAGCGTCGACGCGTTCAACAAAACCTTTTTCATGCTGAAATACGGCGGCGACCGTGCCCAGAAGCTTTGGGATGGGCTAAAGGGCCAGGCCTTTGGCGTGGGCGGTTTCGTAGAAAGCGTCGAACCAGGACCAGAACCCAAGACCTACCTTCTGAAGATTGACGTTCTCCCTGAGTCGAAGACTGAAGACGGTGTTTTCGATATCGAATTGAAGGATTCTACCCAGCCCAACGTGAAAAATCTCGGCAAGGGCGACGCGGTCCATTTCCAGGGAACGCTCGCGTCCTACACAGCCACTCCAAAACTGGTTATTACCCTGGATAACGGCACCATCAACGACGACGAGATTCCGGACCAGCCCAAGGTCACCGCGAAACCGAAACCGGCACCGAAGAAGCCCCCCGCCAAGCGTACAACCCGCAGATAAGGTGAGTTGCCGGGCGGTTTCCGCTTTCAGCTACGAATGAGTGATAACGCGAATGACGGGCCTCATCGGGAGGCCCGTTTCGTTATTGATGACGGGTTAGCGGCGGGGGCGCCGGCGCCGGCGCGGTTGATGGTCGAGGCCCAGTTCGCCGATCTTGCGGCTAAGCGTGTTGCGGTGAATCCCCAGAGTCAGTGCGGCCTTGGATTTGTTGCCGTTCACCTTCTCCAGAACCTTGCGGATGAACCTCCGCTCGAATTCGACGCAGGCATCTTCAAAGCCAATTTCCTGGTCGATCATCTGGAGGACGAGAGCTTCCAGTTTTTCCTTCACGGCGCCGCTCCGGGTGTCGGAATCTTACGCGTGCTCAACGTTACTTCCCAAGCGCTTTCTTGTCCTTTTCGATCAATGCATTCCTGAACTTTTCAAGTCCGTTCTGAAACTGCGATCTCAAGTCTTGCGGCATCGTGGCGCTGACCAGGCGTGCGCCCATCATGACGTAGGGGGCGAGCGTCGAGCCCTGTACGACGGCGCTCCGGATCGAAAAGGCGACCATCGTCAGGAGGAGAACCGAACAGATCACGAATCCCCGAACCAGCCCGAAGATCCCGCCCAGGAAGCGGTCAAACCACGCCAGCCCGGCCTTCTGGACTATCTTCCGCAGTAAGTATGAAATGATCGCGCCGGCGATCAGGATTCCAGAAAACAGCGTCAGGAATCCCAGCCCTTTTGCCATTTCTGGTGAATCAGTATAGCCGCGAAACCAAGCGGCCGCCCGGCTATACTCTAGCGCCGCGACAGCCACTCCCGCTATCAACGACGCAATCGAAATGACTTCCCGAACCAAACCTTCCCACATCGCGGCCACAACCGACAGGGCAATGATAGCGAGCAGCGCCGCATCGAGCCAATTCCATTGCATCTTGTCTCAAACCTTGGGATTGCTCTTCGCTATGACAGCGAACTGCCCGTTAACAGGCGGTATGCATCCCTGTACTTGTCCGCCGTCTTGTTCACGACCTCGGACGGTAGCGGAGGTGGGGGCGGCCGCTTGTTCCACTTCAAAGATTCCAGATAATCCCGCACGAACTGCTTGTCAAACGACGGCTGGGATCTTCCTGGCGCGTATCCGTCCGCCGGCCAGAAGCGCGATGAGTCCGGCGTGAGCACTTCGTCAATCAGGATGACCTGGCCTTCGCGGACGCCCCACTCGAGCTTTGTGTCAGCGATCAGAATTCCGCGTTCGCCGGCGTATTGACGCGCGCGGCAATAGAGATCCAAAGTCCCATCGCGGAGTTTTTCCGCCGCTTCCTGCCCGAGGGTCGCGACCGTCTCCTCCCAGTTGATATTCTCGTCGTGGCCCGTCACGGCCTTTGTGGCGGGAGTGAAGATGGGCTGTTCCAGACGCGACGATTCAACGAGTCCGGCGGGAAGGCGCACGCCGCACAGTGCGCCGCTGGCACGATAGTCCTTCCATCCGGAGCCCGCCAGGTAGCCGCGGGCCACGCACTCGATGGGGAATGGCTTCGCCTTTTTGACCAGCATGGAGCGTGCGGTTAGCTGGTCAGAAAACGGTCGGAGTTCCGCCGGATATTCGTCGACGCTGGCGGTCAGAAAATGATTGGGAATATCAGGGAAAAGGTGAAACCAGAAGATTGAGAGCTGTGTGAGAACACGGCCCTTGTCCGGAATGCCCTCCTCCATCACCACGTCGAACGCCGAAAGGCGATCGGTGGCGACGACCAGTAGCTGGTCGGCTCCCACCTCGTAAACGTCTCGAACTTTGCCACGCGAATGAAGTTTGATTCCGGGCAGGTGTGTCTCACGAAGAACCGGTGTCATTCTTACCGAACCTTTTTCTAAAATTTGAGGCACCAATTCTATTTCATCACTCCGTCTTGTCAACGGGAAAAGTGCGCGGGGTACGAAAGGATCCGGTTGGAGCTATCACGGCGGGGAAGAAAACGCAAGCAGACTATGCGGCTGGAACAGCCTTGGTACATCGTATCCCCCCTGTGGGGTTGAAGTGTTTGAGTGAGAGGAGGAGGAGAGAGATGGCTGCCTTGGTGGGGGGGGACCAAGGCAGCCATCTCTCT
>JACQNR010000031.1 GCA_016202975.1 Acidobacteriota bacterium | reverse complement strand
GCCGCGCCGCGCGCCACCAGCTTGCTCGTGAAGCCGAGTCGCTTGCCCACATCCTCAAATCGGCCTCCGCCGGCGTTGCGAAAGAGGTGCGGCACCTGGGCGAAAGTAACCTGCGGCTGGATGCGAGCGATTTCCGGCTCGATGTGGCCGTTGGCGGCGAAGATGTCTTCCAGGCCGTCCAGATCGTAATCGAAGAAAAAGAGTCCGAAGGTGAGTGAAAGCAGCGAGGCGCGCCCGATGCTTGACGTGGGCGCGATGTCAATGAAGAAGCGGTTGCCCTCGTTGTGATAGAGGCCCAGCATCTGGTTCGAGAAGTTGCCGATGGCGAGCGACGGAAAACCGGAGCGGTCGAAGTCGGCAAGATCGATCCCCATCGCGCCGCGTGCCACGCCGTCCTCGCTGAAGGCGATACCCGCCTGGGTGCCGTGCTCGCTAAACGTCCCGTTGCGGTTGTTGTGATAGAGCTTATTGCGCTCCGTGTCGTTCGCGACCGCGAGGTCGGGCCAGCCGTCCATGTCGTAGTCGATGACGGCCACGCCCAAAGCCTTCGAAGTCGGGTCGTAAATCCCTGACTTCTGCGTCACATCTTCGAAGCGCCCGCCGCCCAGGTTGTGATACAGGCGGCACGTATCGCCTTTGTAGGCTTCGGGCGTGCAGTAGGATTTGTTGCGTCCGTCGAGCGTGCAGTAGAGGTCACCCTTCTCCGTCCATTTGACGTAGTTGGTGACAAAGAGGTCGAGCTTGCCGTCCTTGTCGTAATCAAACCACGCGGCGCTGGCGCCATAGCCGGGGTTGTCTGTGCCTGAAGCCTTGGTGACGTCCCGGAAGGTCTCGTTCTGCTCGTTGTGAAAGAGACGCGACTCGTTGAGCGCCGTGACGAAAATATCGTCCCAGCCGTCGTTGTCGTAATCACCGACGGCGGCCCCCATGCCATAAATTTCAACGGCCAGTCCCGCCTGCGCCGTGACATCGGTAAAGTTTCCCTTCCCGTCGTTGCGGTAGAGTTTGAGCGTCGTGCGCTTGGACTTGTGCCCGGGGAAATCGGACCCGTTGACGAGCAATATGTCCGGAGCGCCGTCTCTGTTGTAGTCAATGAAGGCGCAGCCCGGACCCATGGTTTCCGGCAGAAACCGCTTGCCGAATGCGCCGGTGTTGTGGACGAAAATGATTCCTGCCTGGCGCGCCACGTTCACAAAGCCCGCGCTTTGGGTCGTCGCAGGCGTTGCCTTCTTCGCGGCGGGCGCTTGAGCCGCGCCGTTGATAGCTGAATTGGAAATAACCAACAGAAGTATTGTAAGACCTCTTAGGAATTTCACCGGGTTGCACTGTCTCCGCGATTTAGAATTACTTGCGCTTGCGGGCCCTCGCCCGTCCCCGCGTCGCGGGTCCACCCTCTCCCAGTGGGAGAGGGCCGGGCAACTTGTAGGGGAGGGCTTTGCCCTCCCGCCCTCCTGCTTCGCGGGAGTCCGGAGCGCTCCCCTGCGAGGGCTTGCTTGCTACCTCCTGAATACTGCCTGCTGCTTTCAGTTTTCCCCAGCGCCACCCAGACGTGCTCATGGATGGACTGCGCCTCGTTGTTATCGTGTGGGCTTTTCAATCTGTACGGGCCGGTAATGGCGCGTGAGGATTCATCGGCCTTGAAGCGCAGATACAACTTCTCTTCGCGCGCGGCGAGCGCGTCGTTGTTCAAGCCGCGATAGCAGAGCATCAGGTTGTAATGCGCCTCAAGGTCTTCGGGATCGACCGCCAAAGTCTTCCCAAGCTCCGCCACTGCCTCAGGGTATTTCCGCTGGAGAAAAAGCATGCGGCCCATCTGGTTGCGCACCACGCGGTCGCGCGGGTAGAGCGCGGCGGCTTTCGAGAAATTCTCAAAGGCCTCCGGATATTTCCCGTCCGCCTTGAGCGCCAGACCTGTGAAATAGTAAGCACTGGCGAGCCGCGGATTCAGACCGAGCGCCTTGGCCAGAAACGGCTTGGCCGCCTCGGTGTTGCCTTCCAGGACGTGGGCCCGCGCCACGTTGACCCAGCCGTCGGCGTACCCCGGCTCGAGCTCCGTCACCTTCAGAAAAGCCCTCTCCGCGCCCTTCAAATCCCCTTGCAGCAGGAGGCCGATGCCGTAGTCATTCCACCTCTCGCGGTCTTTGGCGTCCATGGCGAGCTTCTGCTGGAATGCCGGCGCGTTCCGTCCGACCACCGGGATGGTCTGTGTAGCCTCCGAAATCGTAATGATGGGGACGTTCGGAATCTGCTTGGGCTTGGCCGAAACGTCGGAAACGTCTCCGGCAAAAATCCACCGGCGATCATCGTAACTCTTGTCGACCGTGCCCGTCGTATCCGCCGGGTCCACCATCCCGCCAAAGGCCCACTGCGTGTTCCACCAGGAGAACTTCCGGTAGTTGAGCTTGGCGGTCAGGATAATCTTTTCACCGCAGTCTTCCGGAATCTTGATGCGGAAGTGCGCGGTATCGGCGGCTCCAGGCGGAATCAGCCGCGCGTACATCACGGCTCGCGTCGCCCAGGCGTTTCGTTTGTTGATGGGATTGCCGTGGCCGTCGAGCTGGAGCGAGCGGTAGAAGTGCGCGCCGGGCTCGACAGGGCCGCGGCCGTCATCTGCAACTTTGCCGCTCCAGTAGATGATGTGACCCTTGTCATCGCGCGCCTGCAATTCCAGCCAGACGTCGAACGCGTCCACCGTTCCGCCCGGGAAGAAGTGTCCCACCCGCCGCGTGCGCACCACAACCTCCATTCGCATCGTGTCGCCGCGCCGCACCTGCGCCTGGACGCGGCCGAGCGGAGCTACGAGCTTTGCGGGAGCAAGACCGGAAATGGCTGCACCACCCAACCCGAAGGCGGATTCCTCGCCGACGGCGAACGTGCTGGCGAGCTGCGGGCCTTCGCCCGGCCGGATAACATCCTCGGGGAGCGCGCCCACGGGCGACTCCGCCAAACCGAAAATATCGACAGTGACGGAACCTTTCAGGAATTTCTCCACTTCATGAATCTGTTCGTGATCGCCGTAAGAAGAGGGCACCGCGGTGTTAGCCGCCGCAAAGCGGTGAGAGTGGACTTTCCCGTCGATGTTCCCGAAATCATTCGAGGCGACCAACGGCATGTGGCAGTCGGCGCAGTTCTGGGGCTTGGGCGGATAGTAGAAAGACCGCGCGCCCTGGCCCGAGACGCCGCTCGCCTGCCAGTTGTCGTAATCGTTGAAGCCGCGAATCCAGCGGTAATTGTTCACGGGGACGTCCAGGTGGACCTTATGGCAGGTCGAACAAAACTCCGCGACCTTGTCCGGGTCTCGATGGAACGGTTTCAGGAAAGCATTGCGATGCGGCTTGGGATTCAGTTTGACGGCGTAATTGTGCACCGCGACGAGCAGCGGGTTCTTGCTCGCGGCCAGCTCGTCGAGGGGAGGGTAATCCATGACGAAGCCGCCCTGGCCCATCGTGTTCTTCACGTGCACAATCGAGTGGCAGGACATGCAGCCCAGGCCGTTCTGCGCTTCGCGCGTGTGAACGATCTCGCGGATGTGCTGCTTCTGCATCTTCCCGGCGAAGGCAATGGCGTGGTCATGGCAGCCCGCGCACCAGATCGACGGCCTCACCCCGATGGTGTCCTGCATATACTCGATGGACTTCCGATACCACTGGTTATTGAACGATGCCATATGGTGCATCGAACTGTTCCACTGGTTGTAGATGTCGGCATGACATTCCCGGCAGGACTCCGAGTCCATGAAAAATTGCGAGGTAATCGGCTTGCCGTCGGTGGTTGTTGCCGCGCTCGGGAACATCAGCGTATTAGGCCCAGCGCCCTCCTCTTCCATCGTGAGGGGCGGGGTGGCGGGATTTCGAATGATGTATTGAGGATCGGGCCGCAAGCGGTGATAGGCCGCCACGGCACCGCAAAAACCCAATGCGCCCAGCATGACTGCGGCACTCCAGCGCCACGCAGTGCGTTCGAAACTGGAAGTTGGAAATTGGAAACTGACCGATTTTCGATTATCGATCTTCGATTTTCCCGATGCAAGTCTTGACTGCCAGACGATCAAAAGAACTGCCAGTCCCGCAATCGCCAGCGCCACGTGCGCATACAGCGCCCAACTATTGGGGCGCGTCATGCCGGCGACCATCAGGTATCCGCCGAAGACAGCGGAAAGAGCGAGCAAGGCTTGAACTAAGCTCCCCGTTGATCTCGCCAGAAAATTGCGCTGCTTGCGGAGAAAGAGGATGAACAGGATGCCGGCCACGATTCCGAGGAAAGGGTGGAGCAGGGCATTCGCGACATAGAAGAGATTCGCGTCACCGAAGGCCGCGATATAAGCGCTGTTAACGACGAGGAGCAGAGAAACAACCAGAAGGCTCTTGCCTGCGCTCCGTATCCGCGGAGCTTCTGGCCCCGTCTTGTTGGTTTGGTGGTCGTCCATCGGATCCCTTTTGCCCCTGCAGCAGGTATTGAATCAGTTGACGCGCTCTGAATTATGACAACTCCTCAATACAGTTTCCCTCCGGCTCCTGCATTCTTTACCCACTGGATTCCACGGTCCGCTCAGCGCGAAATTCAGTGTATATTGGGATTTTCCGGAGGTCACAAACGCCCCATGACGCTTCCTCGCGTCCTGGCAATTGGATTGATCCTTACGGCGTTCCCACTCCACCCGCAGGACGCAGCCCCCGCGCTGTCACTCCGGGATGCTCAATCCAACCCAGCCAGCATCGACCAGTACAAGGGAAAAATCGTCGTACTCAACTTCTGGGCCACCTGGTGCGGGCCATGCGCCGACGAGATGTCCTGGCTCGTCGCAATCGAAAAGCAATACGGAGATCGCGGCGTCGTGGTGATCGGTGTTTCACTAGATGACTCCAAGTCGCAGCGAAAAGTCCCCAAGTTCATTCAGAAAAAGAAGATCAATTTTCCTGTGTGGCTCGGTGGAACCACGGAAGACCTGAAGCGTTTCGGCCTGGGTGAAGGCTTGCCCGCAACGGCCTTCATCAATCGAGAGGGCCGAATTGAGGGGCGAGTTCTCGGAATGCTTCGCAAGCGCGATCTGGGGCACCGTGTCGAGTGGCTCTTGGGGAACCGCCAAGGCGACCCGCCCCAGCCTCTGGTTAATAACCTCGGAAATTAGCATCTCAAAAAGACCGAGAGTAACTCACAATCAGCAGATAGTCCGCAAAAGCGGCATCGCCATGCCGGCCATCCTGGATATCCGGGACGCTGCGAGTTCGATTGCGCTGGAGAGGGACCGGCACGTTAACCGAAAGCGTGTTTTTCCCCCGAATGTAGATTGCACCCGGATCGAACGAGATCACGTAACCGGGCCGTCGGAATCCTTTGCTCGAACCGAAAATATCGCGCACCGGAACTCCTTCCATGCGCCCGCCCACGCTGAAGAGTAAGCTTCTCGTCTTGGGGACGGGGTGCGTCACTCCCGCCTGCACGAGGTACTGGTCTGGCCCGGACATGATCGCCTCCGAAGGGCGCGACCGGCCGGTTGCAACGCCGTTGGTCCCGCGCGGATTGCTCAAATAGATGCCTGACGCATACAGAGTGGCTTGCTTTATCACCTTAAACATGTCCACACTTCCCGTGATGCCCCAGCCACCGTCGCCGAGCTGAATCGACTGGTCTACATTGCGCAGCACCGGTCCTTGGCTCGTGTTCACGTAGTCCTTGACGTCTGGCGTTCCGCTGGGGATTTTCACTCCAAATCCGATCGCAATATTCTGTCGCGATTCCGTCGGGGGTCTCCAGAGCCAGGTGCGCGCTCCGATCATGATGTCCGTAAGGCCTTTGGAGTGCACCAACTGGCCTGAGCCACTGCTCAGGCGACTTGCGATCATCACGGGAATGCTGGCGCTGAAACTCCAGCGCGGCGTATGCTGATAGTTCACCGCGAAATCGATGAGGTGAATGTCGTTAATGACCTCCGTACCCTGCGCGGCGCGCTGCTTCTGTTCAACCGTGCCGACAAAATGGCGATGCGAATACTGTTTCCGATAGGTTGTAGTGATCCGCCATTTGCCGGGCGCAACAGGCTTGCCAGCGAGGTTGTAATCAAGAGCGGAAGTGGTGAGCGCGCCCAGACCGGGTGCGCACTGACGTGCGGCCACTCAGCCCTGTGCCCAGGCGCCGGGCGCCAAGATTGCCATTATGATGGCAGCAGTGGCTGACCACGTTGCGACAAGGGCCGCTCGATTCACGAGTGATGGGTTCATGGGACAATGTCCTCGGAGCTTCTGGGCTCCGCCCGACGAGCTCGCGACCGCTCCGTATGAAACCCGGTAATCAAGTTCCGCCTAGGGCAGAGTCGCGCTTTGCCACACCGGACTAACCGTTAAATTGGAAATCCCGAAATGCGCCGCCCATCAGAACCGGACTATGTCGCGATAAAGGTCCGCACGCAGCTTAGTTCCGATGACCCAACACTCGAAGGAAGTTAGTTCTAAGAGCCCTGATACGTCGGTAGAAATACCCTGCCAGACTGCACTGAAGGAGTCCCAAGGTCAATCACCAGAAAGCACTAGTGGCATAATTTGTAGGTACTATCAAATTGCTGCTTCTTACATCACGCGACTACGCAAACGCCGAGACGTTGTGTGTTATCAACAAAATAGAATCACGCCGCGTGTTGCATTGGGATAATCAACCATAGGCCCCTGGGCTTTGACCCCCACGCCCATGGAACCCTAACCTTAGTCCTGCCCGCCTGCCCCCTCCAGCGAATTGTTTGTTGATTTCCGCTAGACCAATTGCGAGAATCGATGTTCATCCTCAGGAGGACAACATGGAATGGCATCATCTTGACAGGCGGGGATTTCTAAAAGCGGCAGGCACTGCGGCGACCTCGGCGGTAATCGGAGAAGTCGGGATTGATTACGCGCGTGCCGTGGACGATCTAGGTCCCATCCCGACGCGGACGTTGGGGCGGACGGGCTTGAAAGTCACGATGATGGGGTTGGGGGGGGCTCACGCTGGGATGCCCGATAGCGAGGAAGATTCCGTCCGCATCATCCACCGAGCCCTGGAACTCGGCATCAATTTCTATGATAACGCCGATTGCTACCAGACCGGCCGCGCCGAGGAGCGCATGGGGAAAGCCCTCGAGGGCAGGCGCAAGGACGTGTACCTGATGACCAAAGTGGACCAGCGCGACGCCAAGGGTTCTCGCCTGACTCTCGAAAAGAGTCTTAAGAGCCTGCGCACCGATTACCTGGACCTGTGGCAGTTCCACGGCGTTTCCAAAATGGCCGACCTCGAGCAAATTTTTGGGCCGAACGGCGCGATGGAAACTGCGCAGAAGGCGAAGCAGGAAGGGAAGATCCGTTTTATCGGTGTGACGGGCCACTCCGACCCGGAAGTTCATCTCGCCTTCATCCAGAAGTTCGATTTTGACACTGTGCAGATGCCCATTAACGTCGTGGATTACCACTACAAGAGTTTCCGCAAGACGGTGGTGGATGAAGCCGTGAAGCGCAATATCGGCGTGATCGCCATGAAGACGCTGAGCTTTGGAAATATCGTGTCGATGGGCGTTGCCAAGCCCTCCGAAGCCATGCCGTGGTCATGGTCCCAGCCCATCAGCGTCCTGGTTTCCGGCTGCGATACCATCGAGCGGCTGAACTATAACGTCTATCTCGCCAAGACCTTCAAGCCCATGCCGGAGGCCGAGCAAGCAGTGCTGCTCGATCGCGTCAAACCCTTTGCGGGCACCAAGGTCGAACACCACAAGGGGTGGACGGTTTAGGCCCCCGTCGCGGGGGGCCCGTCGCGCAACTCCCCTTGGCGCCATGTCGCATTGCGATCGCCGCAGCGCCTTGGGAAGGACCGTCGCCCGCAGATCCGGAAACTGCGGGGCGGAGTCAGCGGCGTAGTTTTTGCAGGACGAGGTCGGAGTACGATTCCCCAACAAGATTGGCCGCGGGAATGCGAAACATCTTCCGGAACCTTGAAGCCAGCCGGCGCGCCCGGGCGATTCTTCCGGAGCGAGAGATCGCTTCCACTTCTACGAACATGCCGAGTCCCGGGACCCGGTCGAGATGAATCTTGACGGTACCCACGAAATAGATTTCACGACATTTGTCGACCACCGCTAGGGTTTCGAGCACGCGGCTCAGGACCTGCTTTACCGAGTTGCGCCGCGGCAGAAGAGTCATCTCGACCGTCGACCGCCGGGCGCGTGGAGCGTTGGCGCGGTTGTAGAAAATCAGCGCATTTTCGATCTTCCCCTCGCGCAGTTTCAACCGGCCGCGCGCCACCTTGAAGTAAGTGTCGATCTGGTGGTCCTCGCCGAGATAGCGGGCGCGCAATCGCTTCAATGCGCGACGAATCGGAGCTTCATCTCTCAATCGCGCCTTGAATTCAAAACTGATGAGCTTCATGGTATTCCGAACCTTGCAGTCGCAGCCCGCTTCTCCAATTCGAGTGACTGTGCCAAAGCAAAAGCGTATACCATTTTGAAGTCGGACGCTTTGCCAAGCATGGGAGACCAAACGGGGTGGCTCTCATCATGAAGCAGTCCCGCTGCGGGAACGCATGAATCCTCAGCTAAAACCCCGCTGGCACCTCACCCCGCGCGAAGCGATACGCGAGCAGGAGCGCCTCCGCGCGCGCCTCGTGCTCGAAGACCAATTCAAGGAAATTCGCCTCGTTGCGGGCGCCGACCTCGCCTTCGATCCCGACACCGAAACGGCTTTTGCAGGAGTGATCGTCTATCGCTTTCCGGCGCTTGAAGAGATCGAGCGCCGCAGCGCGCGCCTCAAGCTGCAGTTTCCTTACGTTCCGGGATTGCTCTCCTTCCGCGAGGGACCGGCGCTTACCGCGGTATTCGCGCGCCTGCGCAACGCGCCGGACCTGATTCTGATCGACGGCCACGGACGCGCCCATCCCCGCCTGTTTGGAATCGCCTGCCACATGGGAGTCTTGTTCGATAAGCCCACCATCGGCTGCGGCAAGTCACTGCTGGTGGGGGAGCACGACATGCCCGCCACGCGGGCAGGCTCGACCGCCCCGCTCTGGTACCAAGGTGAAAGGGTCGGCGAGGTCCTGCGCACTCGCGACGGCGTGAAACCCATCTACGTTACCGTGGGCCATCGCGTCGCGCTCGCCACCGCCGTCGAACTCATCAAGCGCTGCTGCGACGGGTATCGCATTCCTAAACCCACGCGCGAAGCGGATCATTACGTCGGAGTACTGCGCAGAGAGCATCAGAGAAAGGCGGGGCGGAAGACGACAGACTAAAGGGAGGAAGTTTGCAGCCGCGCTCATAGCGGCGGGCGCAATGCTATAATCGGCGTTGATGAAACGGGCGAAAACGGCCGTAAGTGTCGCTGTGGGATATCGCGAAAAGTCGCAGATCATGTCGGCCTCCGAGATCGACCGGACGCTGGTGCGCCTCGCGCATGAGATCGTCGAGCGCAACAACGGCACTGAGGGTCTGGTTCTGGTGGGAGTCCAGCGGCGTGGCTTGCCGATTGCTGCGCGCCTGGCCGAGGGCATTGCGGGGATTGAAAAGGTCAAGCCGCCCGTTGGCTCGGTAGACATCACCCCGCATCGCGACGACTCGAAGAAACAGCCCCTGGCGGCGAACGCCACGCTGTCTCCCATCCCGGTCAGCATTCAGGACATGACCATCATTCTGGTAGATGATGTGCTATTTACAGGTCGCTCCACGCGGGCCGCTCTCGACGCCCTGATTGACCACGGACGCCCCCGGCGTGTTGAACTGTGCGTCCTCATTGACCGTGGGCATCGCGAACTGCCCATCCAGGCCAACTACGTGGGACGCGTTGTGCCCACTACCGTCCAGGAAATTGTCGAGGTTCACCTGAGCGAAGTGGATGGTGAGGACCGCGTCATCTTGTGCGAGAGAGGCTAAGCGCTATTTCTGGGCTCTTTGCCCAGAACAATAATCAGTTTGCTTCATAAGGGGGACACTATGACTCGGAAATCCTTCATCGGGATCATCACCTTCCTGGTTTGTTCGATAAGCTTCTCCCCCGCTTCTCTTCGCGCCGGCGCCTCAGGGGAAGCCAAGAAGACGCTGGAGAAATTGCTGATCGGCAAGGACGTCCGCGCCCTCTCGCAATTGCCTGCCACCAAGGAAGGCGTGAAGGTTTATCTGACACCTCCTAGCGGCAAGGAGTGGGACCAGCGTGGGCTGAACGTGAAGCATCTCGCAAAGTGGCTGAAGGAGCGCGGCGTGGGGGTCGAGGCGAATGACATCGTGACGATCACCGAGGTGAAGATTGGCGGCAACATGGTGGATATTCAGCTCGCCGGTGGTGGCATGGGCCGCCGGGGGAGCAAGCACGCCCAGGAGAAAGATCCCGGATTCAAACGCGCGGGCGGGTCGCGGATCAATTTCTTTTACGACCGCGATATCACCGATGCCGACCTCGTTCCCAGCACCTTTCTCGACTTCGCGGCCCGGATGCTGGATGTCAGTTCGATTCAACGGGACGCCGAGATGATGAAGCTTTCCCCGAAGGCGCGGCGCGCCGTGGAGAGCAAGAATGTCGCGGAAGGCATGACATATCAAATGGTGCTGATCGCCTGGGGAGAACCCGAGCAGAAAAAGATCAATGAGAGCGGCGCGGGTAAGCTTTCCGAGACTTGGTTTTATATGAGGGATGGCCACCGCGTCGTCGTGGACTTTGTGAATGGCACTGTAACAAGGGTTCAGAAGTACTGATCTTTCCTCCGATTGGACGCCGTGCTTTTCCTCCTCATGGACGGCGCGCGCGAAGCTGAACGTGCAGGTTTGTGCGCCCAGTGCCGACACGCGCGCCTGCTGCGTTCCGACCGCGGCTCCGTGTTCTATCAATGCGCTCGCGCCGAAAGCGAACCTCAGTATGCGCGTTATCCCCGATTGCCGATGCTTGCCTGCAAGGGTTACGAGGCTCGTCAGGACATTGATGACCTGAAGTAGGGATTCGTGGTCGGGTTTGCCCGGGCGAAGGGACCGAACCCGTTCATCGGCGGAGGCGGGGCAAGGCCTCGCCTTCGACTTGCCAACGCGCCCCTTCTCCTTCAAACTGTCGGCGGCGATGCGGGACAAGCTCTACACCATCGTGATACTGGCTTTCGCGGGGGTGCTGCTCATCCTTGGGCGCGGCCTGCTGCGAGAGTCAGCGGTTTTCAACTTCGGCCTGACCTTCGCCGGAACGACCGCGGCGGGGATTCTCGGCATCGCGCTCTACCGCCTTCAGCTTGAACTGCGCGCCAGCCGCCAGGAGCTGGCCATGAAGCAGGCGGAGCTCAACTTCGCCCTGGAGGTGCAGCTCTCTCTCTTCCCGCGCGAGTTTCCGCCGGACAGTGGCATGGAATTCTCCGGCGTGTGCATTCCGGCGCGCGGCGTGAGCGGCGACTATTACGACGTGATCCCGCTTTCGGGCAGCCGCACGGGAATCGCCATTGCCGACATCAGCGGCAAGGGCATTTCGGCGGCCATCCTGATGTCAAACCTCCACGCGGTGCTGCGGACGCTTGCCGCTTCGGACGCGCGCCCCGACACGATCGCGACGCGCCTCAACCGCCACCTCCACCAGGTCACGCAGGGCACGCGTTTCGCCACGCTCTTCTACGCCGAATGGGATTGCGTCACGCACCGCCTCACTTACATTAACGCCGGTCATAACGCCCCGATCGTGGTCGGCGCAAACGGCGTGAAGCGCCTGAGCGCTGCAAGCATCCCGCTCGGAATCTTCCCCGATTACGAAATCAAGGCCACAGAAGCCGCGCTCGATCCGGGGACTCTCCTGGTGCTCTTTTCTGACGGTGTTACGGATGCCGGAATGGCCAAGGGGATGGAATTCGGCGACACGAAACTCGCTGCCCTCGTCCGCGCGCGCTCTCAGGAACCACTTCCGGAAATCCAGAAGCATATCCTGGCCACCGTCGAAGAATGGACGAAGCACGACTTTGAAGACGACTTCACGCTGCTTCTGGCGCGCACCCGCGCGCTCGGGAAGGAGGACGCATGAAAATCGGTGAACACGGACTCCGCGACCATCTGCGGCTTCTCGCCCCCTTGTTCGGATTGATCGGCGCGGTGTGGGCCTTGCGCTGGATTGCGGACATCGCCTCCGCCCCGCCCGGTCTTGTGCGAGGCTTAAGCGTGAGCGTAGCGGGCGCCGTGTCGGTTCTGGTGGCGGTGATTCTGATTCACTTCAAGCGATTCGGCGGTTACGCGAGCGTGGTCGTTTCGGCTTTTCTGCTGGTGGTCTGGGAAGAAATGCTGATCGCCCTGGCGATCGTGGTCAGGATGGCGACGGGGGTCGAGAACATCTACACGATCCCGGAATTCGGCTTCGGCGAAACCCCCTTGCAGCACATCGCCGGACACTTCACCTACGGCCTCGGCTTTGAAGGGATCACGGCAGCGGCTATGGGCTGCGCTCTCCTCTGGGTCCTCCGCCGCCTGGTGCCACCGTCACCTTTAAGAAGTAGCTCCGGCCGCCACATCATCCAGCACGACTCCTCCGCCGGCATCACCATTCGAGTCGACCCGCCCAAGAATCCATGATGAGCGGCCAGTGCAGACGTGGCGCCTGTAGCGCCGGTCAATGACCGGCGACCTCGCGGCTCATAGAGCCGCGCTACAGCCCCGACCGCGATTTCGAGCTACCATAAGGGTGACGGAGAAGAAGGCATGAAGCTACACTATTACCCGGAAACCGATTCGCTCTACATCGACCTCAACTCGCGGCCCAGCGCCGATTCGTGCCAGATGGCCGAAGGCCTGGTCATTGATTTCGACGCGGAAGGCAACGTTGTCGGCATCGACATTGACCACGCCTCCCAGAAGCTCGACCTCAAAACGTTGGAAGCCGTCGCCCTCCCACCCGTCACCACCCGCGCCTAGTATTTCTGCCGCCGCCACCTGACTCCTGACTTCTTGCTTCTGAATTCTGCTTTTGCATTCACGCAATCGCTCAATCACGAAATCGCAAAATTCGCGGCGCCCTTGTTTTCCCGCCGCGAAGGGTGTATACCCGTCCCGTTATGATCCCGGTTATTGCCCGGCGGCCTTATTGCCTCTTCTGCAGCGCGGAGTTGATCTCTAACTCCGCGGCTTGTGCGATTGAAAACAGGAGAAAAACCGCAGAGTTTCTAGGAAGCGAAACTCTGCGCTACCCGCTCGTCAACGGGTCGTAAGATCACTGTCTCAAGCATAGTTGCTATCAACTGTTGCCCACCGTCTCTTGCGAAGGCAAAAACATCCGCCTGAGTCGTAGTAAGGGTTTTCCCTCGGTGCAAGATTCTGGCGCGGGCCTCGAAGTGATCACCTCGTGCTGGAGCAAGAAGATTAATCTTGAATTCCACGGCCAAGGGGTTGTATCCAATAGGGGCAACGGACATAGCAGCATATCCGCAAGCATTATCCGCGATTGATGCGACTACACCAGCGTGCAGAAACCCGTTCTGCTGCGTAAGGCGGCGCGAAAATCGAAGGAATATTTTTACTTCGCCGGGACGAATCTCCCTGAGCTTCGCGCCCAAAGTGCCATTCAGGCCTTGCCGCGCAAAGCTTTGCCTTATTGCTTCTTCCACCTTTGGACTAATGTTGTCGGGTGTCATTTCATGCAGTCCTTTCGCGACGTGACATGCGAAGAGCCCCTACCTACGGATCCGTGCCAGGGTCATGTTCTTGGCCTCGCCAAGCAGTGCTCTGAGAGTCGGACCTCGGCTTGTGAGAGATTGCTGCGTGGCTCCAGAAAGGCTACCGAGAATCATGTGAGCGGTCACAACGCAATCCAGGTCTTCCCGGAACAAACCATGCGCCTTGCCATCTTCAAGGATTCTGCTAATGAAGCGAGCCGTCTGCGCAAATACCCTCGCAACCTGCGGAGAGAACTCCTGGTGCTGCTCAAGCAAAATGCGTTGCAGAAAAAGACAAATGTCAGGAGCTTCGGTGAAAAGCTTCGAGTAACAACTAAAGAGCGTCTCCAAGCGAGCGATTGGGGAAGTTTCCTTAGAGGTTGGCACTTGAACTATTTCCTGCCATCGCGTGCGGATCTGGGCCAGAATCGCCTCAAAAAGCTCTTTCTTGCTCGTGAAGTGCCAGTAGACAGCTCCCTTCGTGATCCCGGCGGCCCGGGCAATGTCGTCGATTGAAGTCGGCGAAAAGCCGTGCTTTGCAAACAGCTGCAGGCAGGAGTCGAGGATGGCCTTGCGCGTGTCCGCGCTTTGCTGAGCCTTGGGCGATGCTGTGGGTCCACGCATACCAGTCGTTTAGTATGTTACCTGGGCCTGCTGCGGATGACAAACGAAATTTCAAGGAGGAGTGTGCTAGCTGAGCACGCAAATCTGCTTGGCGGGTGGCGCATCTATAAGGATGTCGGCTCCGTCAAGGGGAAAACGGTCGCGTCATATGTCGGTCCTGGTGAACGGTTCGGTCGCGTGGGGTGGCCAGGTTGCACCATACATCTATTCG
>JACQNR010000290.1 GCA_016202975.1 Acidobacteriota bacterium | reverse complement strand
GTACCGGTGGTGATGGTCAGCGCGAGGGAGGATGCCGACTTCGAGGTCTTAGGTACGGTCAAGATCCTCGACCCATCCACGGGACGGGTAGTTGGAGAAACTGCAGCAGGAGTATTAGCGATAATAACTCAGAGTGGGAGTCCTGTAGCTTATCCGCGGAACCTGGAAATGACGTTGAGCGTGCGAAATACCACAACAGGGGTAGTCATGCCTGAACATAGTGTTCGCAAGGAAATATATGAGGTGCCAGATGTGTCGCTTGAGTTGGACGCATGGGCGCGTAATTTGAATGAGAAGATTTTAGAAAGCATGCCGAAGTGATCGCCAGCACCGCTGCCCTCAGCAAGAATCAGCGGCGGGTCCCGATCTGCGCCAAAACAAAAAAGGGGAGTCAATGCCTCGCCGTTGCCGAGTACCGACCTCGAAAAGCCGCCACGAAACATCGGGCCGCTACTTCGTTTCCCCCGCGTAAATCTGCATGATCGAGTTCAGGAATTTGAGGGCGTGGTCCTTGGGCCGCTGAAAAGCGTTGCGGCCGATGATCGAGCCGAAGCCGCCGCCGTCGCGGATGGCGCGCGCTTCCTCGAACACCGCTTCGTCGCTTTCCTTTTTCGGGCCGCCGGAAAAGATCACGATGCGCCGGCCGTTGAATGCGCCCTGAACCACGTGACGGACGCGATCTGCAAGCGTGGCGCTGGGAATGCCGACTTTTTCGAAAACCTTTTTCGCTTCCGCCTGCTCGATGTGGGCGCTGGGGAGCTTCACCTTGATGATGTGCGCGCCCATTTGAGCAGCGATCTGCGCGGCGTAGGCGGCGACATCGAGCGCCGTCTCGCCCTCTTTCGAGAGGCTGGTGCCGCGCGGGTAAGACCACACGACGACGGCCAAGCCGTAACTCTTGGCCTCTTCCGCGACGGCGCGCAACTGCTCGTACATCGTCTGAGCCTGTGCCGAACCGGGGTAGATCGTAAACCCGATGGCGACGCAACCCAGGCGCAACGCGTCGCGCGCGCTCGAGGTCATCGAGGGTAGCGGGTCCTTTTCGTCGTGCAGCACGTCGTGATTGTTCAGCTTCAGAATGAGCGGAATCTCTCCCGCGTGCCGCGCGGACGCCGCTTCGATGAAGCCGAGCGGCGCGGCGTAGGCGTTGCAGCCGGACTCGATCGCCAGCTCAAAATGATAGTTGGGGTCGTAACCGGCCGGGTTCATCGCGAAGCTGCGCGCCGGACCGTGCTCAAAACCCTGGTCGACAGGCAGAACCACCAGCTTGCCGGTCCCCGCCAGTCGGCCGCTGTTGAGCAGGCGAGCGATGTTGGTCTTCGTCCCCGGATTGTCACTCTCATACCAGCTCAGAATCTCGCGGACGCGATCGGTATTCCGGCCGGTTTTGGTCTCCGTGAAAGGTGCGGTTGCTATTCCCATATTATTTCCTCCATGCAGATAATGGCTGGATATCCTGGCTATTCAGATTACAGGCGGCAGCGATAGACGCGCAAGAAGAAAGTTGACCGGAGCCCGGTGCGGGCGTGGCGGCACGCTCCTGCTGACATTTGAGAAAGCTTAGCCGACTCGGCAGAAAGTTGGCGGCGGTCATGATGTCCGCTCGCTCAACGACCGCGGTTGAAGTGAACGTTCCTACCGCGGGGTTCATCAGCCCCAATAATCGGCTGGAAATCCAAGGTGGTGAATACGTGCGAAAATAACCTTGACATCGAAATGCGAGGTTCTTATAGAAGTGTAAAGCTACCGACTGTTAGCGCAGGGACAACTCAGTTGCCCCGTGAGGGTACCATGGGCTCTCCGCTTACTCCTCTCGTGGCCCTTAGGGATTTCAGGGGGTACGTGTGCGCAATTGTACTGCTTTGCGTGTCCGCAGGAACCGTGTGTTTTCTTTCTGGCCGTTTGAGCACCGGCGAATGGCCAGAAGGGAATGCAAAACTGCAAATTGGAAATCCAAGCTCGCCAATCCACAATCCGAGACTGCTGGAAAGCTACGGCCACTTGCCACGGGCCTTTGAAGCCAACACCGGCCAGACAGACGGGCAGGTTAGATTCATTTCGCGCGGGCGCGGCTACACGATGTTTCTAGCCGGCGATGAAGCGGTGCTGAGTCTGAGGAGTCACAAGCCAGAAGTCAGAAGTCAGAATGGAATACCGGGGGTCGGACCTGGGATTTGGAAACCGGGAACTGGAAAAGCGAAATTCGAAACTCGAAGCTGGAACTTCCGGGTTGGGGTCGCGGGTAATTCCAGCGTGGAACCTGGACCGTTCAATCTACTATCCCTCTTCCCGCGTCCCAACCCTTTAGTGCAAAATCCAAAATCGCAAATCCAAAATGCCCCAGCCCCCAGCACCGTCCGCTTGAGGCTGGTGGGCGCAAATCCCAGCGCCGCAGTTACTGGACTCGACGAACTGCCGGGGAAATCGAACTACTTCATCGGCAACGACCCCAAGAAATGGCGCACCAATGTGCGCAACTACGCCAAGGTGAAATACCAGAGTGTTTATCCGGGCATTGACCTGGTCTATTACGGCAATCAGGGCCAGCTCGAATACGATTTCGTCGTCGCACCCGGCGCCAATCCTAATGCGATCAAGTTTCAAATCGAAACTCAAACCGCCCCGTCGCGTCCCGCCGAACGCGACGCAACTCCCCTCCTTAGTGAGGAGCGGACCAAGGGGTGGGCGGACCCCGGCCTTGCGACTCCCCTCCTTGGTAAGGAGGGGGACAGTGGGTGGTCGAACCCGAAACCTGCCATAGGCCGCATTGAAGCGACCGGCGACCTTGTAATCTCGACCGAGGCGGGCGACGTGCGCTTTCGCAAGCCGGTCGTGTATCAGCCTGTAGCGCCGCCCTTCAGGGCGGCACCTGTAGCGGCGATGTCACCATCGCCGGGCGGCGGAGAGACGCCCCTACAGCCCAATCCAAAATCCAAAATCGAAAATCCAAAATTGCCCGACGCTCGCTTTGTTCTCCTCGCCGAAAACCGCGTCGGGTTCGAGCTCGGCTCCTACGACAAATCCCGCCCCCTCGTCATCGACCCCGTGCTGATCTACTCAACCTACCTGGGTGGCACCGACAGTGAGTATCCAGCCGGGATCGCCGCCGATTCCTCTGGCGATGCATACGTGACCGGCCAGACATACTCGACGGACTTCCCCACCCAGAATCCGCTGCAGGGGAACAGCGCAGTCGGTGTGGAATCCTTCGTGACCAAGCTGAGCGCATCCGGAGATGCGTTGGTTTACTCCACGTATTTAGGCGGAAGCGGCAACGATTCTGCAAGCGCCATCACCGTCGATGCCGCAGGGAACGCTTACTTGACGGGTGGTACAGATTCACCAGATTTCCCCATCGTGAATGCCATCCAGGCGACAATTAGCGGCGGTGCCGACGTATTTGTGGCGAAGCTGAATGCCGCGGGGAATGCTCTCGTGTACTCGACTTTCTTGGGCGGTTCGCCCGACAATTTTCACAATGGTAATGATTATGGGTCCGGCATCGCGATCGATTCTTCTGGCAACGTCTACGTGGTCGGCCCGACGACCTCAGCAAACTTTCCAACCCTGAATCCGATTCAAGCAAATCATGGGGGCGGTACGGCGGACGCTTTCGTTACCAAGGTCAATGACGCAGGATCGGCTCTAGTTTATTCCACCTATCTGGGCGGGACACAAGATGATTACGCCCTCGGGATTGTTGTGGATACGACCGGCGGCGCCTCCGTCACGGGTTACACTAACTCCACGAACTTCCCCGCCGTGAACCCAATCCAATCACCCTACGGAGGCGGTGACAATGACGCTTTCGTGGCGAAGCTCAACGCCGCGGGCTCGGCGCTTGTCTACTCGACGTATTTGGGCGGTGCCGATAATGACGTTAGCGCTGGGATTGCGCTCGATTCCACCGGAAATGCGTACGTTACGGGCTATACATCTTCAGCGGATTTCCCCACCCAAAATCCGCTTCAGGGGAACTATGCGGGCGACACGGACGGGTTCGTCACCAAATTGAGCGCGGCGGGTGATGTGCTGCTCTACTCCACATATCTAGGTGGGACACTCAACGAGTATTTCAGCGGCATCGCTGTGGACAATGCGGGGAACGCTTACATATCAGGGCGGACATCCTCGCGCGATTTTCCCACGGTCAATCCTATTCAGGCAGCGCAAGCCCCTGGGTATTATGACGCTTTCGTCGCAACGCTGAATAATTCAGGTTCGGGGCTAATTCAATCCACCTACTACGGCGGTAGCAGCGACGAAGTATCTCCGCGCATCGCTGTGGATGGTTCCGGCTATGCCTACATTACAGGGGTCACATTCTCCTCGGATTTTCCGATACTGAATCCCCTGCAACCGGCTCTCGTTGGCATAAACGGTGATGCCTTTGTGACCAAGCTCTCTTTGGTGCCCGTTCCTGGCATGAGCCTTTCCCCATCGAATCTGGATTTCGGCGGTCAACTGGTGGGTGCCATAAGCACCGCGCAGACAATCACGATTACCAACACCGGTGATCTCCGCCTGACCGTGAGCAGCATTGCAGCCGCCGGTGACTTTGACGTGCCCGCGGTCAGCTTTCCATGCTCGAGCGGCGGCCCGCTCGACCCGGGACTCAGTTGTGGCATGAGCGTGACCTTCAACCCCACAGCTACCGGCACGAGTACCGGCACGCTCACCATCGTCAGCAACGCTCCCGCAAGCCCGTACAACGCCAGACTGTCGGGGACGGGGACAGACTTTGACGTCGTCGCGCAGCCAGGCGAGACGACTT
Source organism: Acidobacteriota bacterium (assembly GCA_016202975.1). Lineage (GTDB taxonomy): Bacteria > Acidobacteriota > Terriglobia > UBA7540 > UBA7540 > JACQNR01. The sequence goes on along the minus strand of JACQNR010000290.1, from coordinate 1,058 downwards.
CCGCCACCGTGAACGCCGGCGGGACAGCGACCTTCAACTTGCAACTCGTCCCGACGGGGTTCAGCGGAACCGTCGAACTCGCTTGCGCCTTCCAGGACTCGAAACCGCGAGGAGCGAGCTGCTCGGTTTCGCCCGCCTCGGTCCGTCTCGATGGCACGAATCCCGCGCCGCTTAAAGTAAGTCTCGGAACCACGGCGCGGTCGCTGGGTGCGCCGCAATTCGGCGCCCACAGAGCGCCGCTACAGCCGAGCCCGTGGGCGCAGCACGCCGTGCTCCTACTCGTGGGCCTTATGCTTGCGGCTGTAGCGGCGGGGTCCCGCCGCCGGTCGCCGGCGCTCCAGCGGGCGACGCTCGGGGCAATTTTGTTGCTGGCCCTCCTGTGGGCGTCGTGCGGAGGAGGTGGTGGCGGAACTCCCGGCACGGGCACGCCCGCGGGGACGTACAGCCTCACTCTGACTGCCAGCGCGGGTGGAGTCGCCAAAACCTCCACGCTGACCCTGAAAGTGAACTGAGCGAACTCACCGGGCGTGCGGATGCGCGCCCGGCGGCGCGAAGAAGATGATGGAGTCTGAGGTACGGGACTGGATCACCAACCGCGAAGCGCTCATCGGAGATCCAAGCTTCGGCGGCGGAGACATTCCCGTGGCGCTCGGCACGAGTCGCAACAGAAAGCCAGGGGACCCCAGAACACCATTGGCAATCGGTTCTACGGTTCAAAAGGATACCTGGCGATTAACGGCTACGACTCGTACCGGACCTGGCTCGGGGAAGAGCAGGCGCCCGGCCCGAGCGCGTCGCGCGGCGGCTACAACTGGGCCAATTTCATCGAGTGCGAGCGCAGCCGGAAGAAGGAAAACCTCAACGCACGGATCGAAGACGGCCACGTCTCATGCACGCTGCTGCACCTTGGAACGCGTCGTACCGGCTGGGACGAACGTTGAATTTCGACCCCGCCACCGAACAGGCCGTGGACGATGAGGGACCCAACCGCATACGACGCGACACCGACCGCGGCTACCGCGCCCCATATGTGGCGCCGGAACAGGTCTGAGCTTTGC
>JACQNR010000289.1 GCA_016202975.1 Acidobacteriota bacterium | reverse complement strand
AGCAGAAACGGACTTCATCTTCACGCCGCACCTGCTCCCCACGAACCGGGGGATTTTGAGCACGATTTACGTCCGCCTGACAGCCCGCCGCAGGCTTTCGGAGGTCGTGGCGCTTTTCCAGGAATTCTACGCGCGCGCGCCGCTGGTCCGGGTGTACGGTGCCGGATCGTTGCCCGAAGTCCAGGGCGTCGCCCGCACACAGTACTTCGACGTGGGCTTCGCCCTCGATGAGGCGAACGGGCGACTTATCGTCATCTCCGCCCTCGACAATCTGGGTAAGGGCGCGGCGGGGCAGGCTGCCCAGAATATGAACCTGATGTTCGGCTTTCCGGAGGCGACGGCGCTCGCATGACCATCGTGGTCAAAATCGGAGGACAGGCAATTGAGGATCACACGCAGCGCCGCGCAGTGGCCCGGCAGATTGTCGCGCTCCGCCGCGCCGGGCATCACGTGGTCGTCGTCCACGGTGGCGGAAAGCTTTTGACCGCGACGCTCCAAAAGCTCGGCATTCCCACGCACTTTCACGACGGACTCCGCGTTACGGATGCGGCCACGCGCGACGTGGCGCTGATGGTGCTCGGCGGAATCGTCAACAAGCAGTGGGTGGCGGAACTGGAATCGCAAGGGCAGCGCGCCCTGGGGATTTCCGGCGGCGACGCGGGCCTGGTCCTGGCGCGAAAACTGCAAGCGAGGCGCAACGGCGCGAGGCACGACCTGGGTTTTGTCGGGCGCCCACAAAAGATTTCGACGCACGTACTCGACGTGGCGTTCCGTGCCGGGATGGTTCCGGTCGTGGCAAGCCTGGCGCTCGGGCCGGGCGGCCAATACTACAACATCAATGCCGACGATTTGGCGGCCGCGCTCGCCGCGGGCCTCGAGGCCGACCGTTTGCTCTACCTCACCGAGTCCGGCGGGGTGTGGGACGCCGAAAAAAACATCTTGCCCGTGGTCAGGCTGGGCGAGATCGCAAGGCTGATTCGCCGAGAAATTGTCCGCGACGGGATGATTCCGAAACTTCGTTCCTGCGCGCGCACGCTGCGACGGAATGTGCACGAGATTGACATTCTTTCGCCCGCCGTGCCGGATGGACTTCTGAAGGCGGTTTCGTCGCGCGCCGCCGTGGGCACGCGCATCGTGAAATAGATGATGAACTTCGACCAGATCACCGAACTCGAAAGGAAGTACCTGATCCCGACCTACGATCGCCTGCCGATTCTGGCGGTCGGGGGCGAGGGTTGCGCGCTTTTCGACGACAAGGGGAAGCAGTACCTGGACTTCCTCGGCGGGCTGGCGGTCAATGCACTGGGCTACGCGCATCCCGAGATTGCAGCCGTGTTGCGCGCCGAGATGGGGTCGATTCTGCACGTTTCGAACCTCATCTATCACGCCTACCAGGCGCCCCTGGCGGAAAAACTCGCGAAGCACTCGGGGCTCGAACGCGTGTTTTTCGGGAACACGGGCACGGAAGCCATCGAGGGCGCGATCAAGCTGGCGCGTGTTTATGCACGCAAGCACCACCCGGCGGAGCCCTTCGAGCGCTACGAAATTCTGGCAGTGGAAAACTCCTTTCACGGCCGCACGCTGGGGGCGCTTTCGGCGACCTGGCCAGAAAAGTACCGCCAGCCCTTCGAACCGCTCGTGCCGGGCTTCCGTTTCGTGCGGCTGAATGACGTGGCCCACTTGCGCTCAAGTTTTACTCCGCGCGTCGCGGCGGTTCTGGTCGAGGTGATTCAGGGCGAAGGCGGCGTCGTCGAGCTGAGTGAGGAATTTCTGAAGGCGGCCCAGGATCTCTGCCACGCTCAGGATGCGCTGCTCGTTGCCGATGAGATTCAGTGCGGCCTGGGGCGCACGGGGCGCTGGTTCGCGTACCAGCGTTTCGGCCTCAAGCCGGACATGGTCGTGGTGGCCAAGCCCCTCGCGGCGGGCCTGCCCCTTTCCGCCATCATCGCACGCGACGGTGTGGCGCAGGCGTTTGCCCCCGGCATGCACGGGACGACGTTCGGCGGCGGCCCCCTGCAATGCCGCCTGGCGCTGAAGGTCATGGAGATTCTTGAGCGCCCCGGCGTGCTCGAGCACGTTCGCGACGTGGGGGCCTACTTCCGCAAAGAATTGGAGAAACTCAAGGCGGAATTTCCCGTAATCCGCACGGTGCGCGGCGACGGCCTGATCCTCGGCGCGGAGCTGGAAATTCCGGGAAAAGGCGTTACGCGCGAGCTTCTGGAGGCGGGTTTTCTTGTGAATTGCACGCAGGAGAAGGTGCTGCGTTTTCTGCCGCCATTCATTGTGGAGCGGCGCGAAATCGATGAACTGATCGCGGCGCTCAGGCCCGCGCTCGCCTCGCAGATGGCGGGAGAGAAGAAAGAGGTAACAGCATGACACCAGTGATAACACTCGAAAAGCCGGAGACGCTGAGCGTCCGGAACCTTGTGGCGGAGCGCGACCTCGTGCGGCGTGACATCGAGCTGGTCTTCCAGCTCGCCGAACGCATCAAGTCGGCGCCAGGCGACTACGCCCAGGCGCTTCGCGGCAAGCAACTGGCCCTGATCTTCGAGAAACCGTCGCTGCGCACGCGCGTCACGTTTGAAGTGGGTATGACGAGCATGGGTGGCTTTGCCGTGTATCTCGATCACACCAAGCCACGTCTGGGCGAGCGCGAGTCGATCAAGGACGTCGCCCGCAACCTCAGCCGCTGGGTGGATGGCATCGTGGCGCGCACGTTCGCGCATTCCGCGGTGGAAGAACTCGCGGAGCACGCCTCCATCCCGGTCGTCAACGCGCTGACGGATTTGTTCCACCCCTGCCAGGCTCTCGCCGACTACTTCACGCTCGGCGAGAAGGTCGGCCGCCTGAAAGGTTTGAAGCTGGCTTACGTCGGCGATGGCAATAATGTCTGCCATTCACTGCTGGTGACGGGCGCCAAACTCGGCGTGACAGTCCACGTCGCAACGCCGCAGGGCTTCGAGCCCAAGGCAGAGATCGTCGAGGAAGCGAAAACCCTGGCCAGAAAAACCGGCGCCAAGGTGCACCTGTATAGCGATCCGGTGGAGGCTGTGGCCGGTGCCAACGCCGTTTACACGGACGTCTGGGCGAGCATGGGCCAGGAATATGCCTCGCACCTCCGCGGGCAGGTCTTCCCGCCTTATCGCGTCACAGAAGGGCTGATGGCCTCGGCCGATCCCTCCGCGGTATTCATGCACTGCCTGCCCGCTCATCGCGGCCAGGAAGTGACCGACGCGGTGCTCGATTCGCCGCAGTCGGTGGCGTTCGACCAGGCGGAGAACCGCTTGCACGTGCAGAAGGCTCTGCTCTTACTGCTAATGCAGAATGGAAGGTAGCTGTTGCACCATTCTATGACCGGCGAGGGCGCGGCTCATAGAGCCGCACTACAGTGAGGGGAAAATTCTTGCCGACGATTCGCAAAGCCGAGCTTCGTGACATGCAGGCGGTCTTCGCCATGATCCAACATTACGCCGAACAGCGCGTCATGCTGCCGCGGGCGATCCTGGACCTCTACGAAAACGTCTGGGAGTTCACGGTGGCGGAGGAAAACGGCGTGGTCCACGGCTGCGGTGCGCTCAAAGTTTACAGCGCTGAGCTCGCCGAACTGCGCTCGCTGTGCGTGGCCCCGGGAATCAACGGCCGAGGCCTGGGCCGCACACTGACCGACCAGGTGCTCGATGAGGCGGAACACCTTGGCCTGAAGACGGTCTTCGCCCTTACGACTTCGCCGGGCTTCTTTGAGAAGATGGGATTCCGCGAAGTGCCGCGCGAACGCTTTCCCACCAAAGTCTGGCGCGACTGCCTGCAATGCCCGCGCTATTACCAGTGCGAAGAGAAGGCGATGATGATCGAAGTCGACGTGCGCCGTGCGGCTCTGCGTCAGCCCGCCGCCGAGTCCCTCGAGATCCCCGCGAGTAGCGCGTGATTCCCCTTAGTTCGCTCTCCCGTTCCGACAACGCACAAAATATTTCACCTGCCCGGTGAAGAAATTTAATTCGGCCTGTCCAACAGTGCGGGAAGGAATCATAGATTCCCGCCACGCGGCAGCACCACAGACAACCTGCCTCGGGTGTATCATGGCAAAAAAGGCTTTGGAGTGGCTGTGCCGGGCATTGCGTGGATGAACTCAGGAAAAGAGGAGCCGGACTTTGCCAGGAAGGATATTGGCGGTAGATTTCGGGACAAAAAGAATCGGGTTGGCCGTTTCCGACGCGTTGGGCATTACCGCGCAGGGTCTCCCCACCCGCGAACGAACACGCATTGAGGACGACCTCCGCCACATCCAGGAGCTCGCCGCGGAACACTCCGTCGAATTGGTGCTGGTGGGAAATCCCGTCAGCAAGCGGGGTGACGCCACCCCAATGGCCAAACTCGCGGCCGCTTTCGCCCAAAAACTTGCCCGTCGCATCGCCTCCCCCGTCCAACTCTGGGATGAGCGGCTGACGACGGCTGAAGCCATGCGCGTGCTTCGCGATTCCGGCATCGGACTCGACAAGCGCCGTCAGGCGCGCGACCGTGTGGCGGCCACGCTGCTCCTCCAGAGTTACCTGGATTTCCACGCCAATGAACGAGCTCGCAATTCCTCTGCGGGACAGGTGCAACCATGAAGCGGGTAGTGCTCGTGGCACTCCTCATGGCGCTCGTCCTGGCCATCGCTGTCGGTGCCGGGTCGGTTTACCAATGGCGCCGTCCTTACAAGAATTATCCGGGCAACCTCATGCTCGTGCTTGAGCAGGGGACCTCTTCGTATCAAATTGCACGATTGCTGGAAGAGCGAGGGGTCATTGAAAGCCGCTGGCCGATCTGGGTGCGGCACATGCTGAATCGCGGCGCGACGCTCAAAGCGGGTGAATACTCTTTCGACCACCCGCTGAGCCCGGCGGATGTTTACTTGAAACTGGTTCGGGGGGATGTCCACCTTTATAGCGTCACCATCCCGGAGGGTTCCGACCGTTTTGACATGGCACGCATCGTGCAGCGCGACTTGGGGGTTGACCCTCAAGCCTTTCTTCGCGCCAGCGAAGATGGCGGCGCGATTCACGATCTCGACCCCAAAGCCGACACGCTGGAGGGTTATCTTTTTCCGGACACCTACTTTTTTCCGCGCGGCGTGACAGCCGAGCAGATCGTCACAAGAATGCTCAGCCGTTGCCGCCGGGTCTTGGCGACCCGAATACCGCCGGAGTCACAACCCTCACCAGATGCCCTGCGGCAAGTCATGACACTCGCGTCGCTGGTGGAAAAGGAGACGCCCGTCCATGATGAGCGTCCCGTGGTCGCGGGGGTCTTCAGGAAACGTCTGAAGATCGGCATGCCGCTACAATGCGACCCCACGGTAATTTATGCCGCCAAACTCGCCGGGCGTTTCGCTGGAACGATCAAGCAGAGCGACTTGAATTTCGATTCACCGTACAACACGTACCGCCACGCCGGCTTGCCGCCCGGTCCCATCGCCAGTCCCGGGGAGGCCGCGATCCGCGCGGCGCTCTGGCCCGCCGAGACCGATTTTCTCTACTTCGTCAGCGACGACCGAGGCGGCCATTTTTTTTCCAGAACTCTTGCAGAGCACAATCGAAAAGTGGCACGATATCGTCGTGAAGTGGGCATCCGCTGCGAAGCGGACCATTCCACTTCACGGGTTGGAAGCGGATCGGCTTCCCGAAAGGTTCAGCACTCAAAATCCAGGTGAATTTCGCGACGAGTGAAGGTGCCGAACAACCTCAGCAAGAAGCAGATCATTCTCGATCTGTCCCGGGAACAGGGGCTGCAGCGCGTGAGAGAGAACGACATGCGCCGCATCCAAGCCGGAGTGCGTCTGCGCCTCGCGAATAACGGCGGCGCTTCCCTCTCCTACATCGCAACTGTGCTCCGCGAAGCCGGAATTCCCGTCGATTACCGGGATCGATTCTCCGACCCGGCGATGGAGGAGCCTTACGCCAGCCGCCTCAAAGGCGTCTTGCAGTTTGCGGATCTGGTCTCCGCAGAAACCTCTCTCCACACGCTGTATAACATCTTCCGTGAGTATCGCGAGGCCTCCGATCGCGAGGGCACCAGCCTGGTCCGGTCGGTCGTGGTCAAGGGGAAGGAGCGGGCAGCCAGCCTCGCCCGAAACCCAAGGATCAGTCCGCAGAAGCGGCAGGAAAAACAGGAGATCGCCCAGTGGTTTCATGTGTGGCTCGAGACGACCGACCTGTTTTTTGACTGGCTGGAATTGCGCAAACAGTCCGAGGAGTTCCAAAATCGGTTCACGAACCATCGGGAACGAACGAGCACGAACACCCCCTCCCGAAAGTGCTGAACTTCCGAAATTCCCACCACTGCATTTCGGAAAATCTGATTCCACAACCCCTGAACGTCGAATAGAATGTCGGGACGCTGATGACCCGGTGCTTGGGGGCTCCCGGTGTCCATCTTGCGCTCGGGTCAAGGAAATGACGACTGCCCGCGATAAATTGATCGTTGCACTCGATGCTCCGACTGCGGAGGCCGGGGCGCGTCTGGCGGAAAAGCTCGAGGGACACGTCGGAGCTTTCAAAGTCGGGTTGGAGAATTTTTCCGCTGAGGGACCGGTCCTCGCGCGCTTTCTCACTTCCCGGAGCCTGAAGGTTTTTCTCGACCTCAAATTTCACGATATCCCGAACACCGTGCGCGCTGCTTCGCGAGAAGCCGCTCAGCTCGGCGTCGCGATGATGAACGTGCACGCCTCGGGCGGGCGAAAGATGATGGAGGCAGCGCGCGAGGGGGCGGACGAAGGCGCGCGCAACCTGGGACGCGGCTCACGCCCTCTTGTTCTCGCCGTGACCGTGCTCACCAGCCTCGGGCCGGGAGACCTTGCGGAGGCGGGTGTGACCGGCGCTCCGGAAGAAGTGGTTGTGCGGCTGGCGCGCCTCGCGCACGAGGCAGGACTCGATGGCGTGGTCGCGTCGCCGCGGGAAACCGCCGCGCTTCGAAACGCGCTTGGGAACAAATTTGTCATTGTCACGCCGGGAATTCGCCCCGCGAGCGCCGAGGTGAACGATCAGGTGCGCATAGCAACGCCCGCAATCGCGATCCAGGCGGGTGCAAGTTACCTCGTGGTCGGCCGGCCCATCACCGCTGCTGCTGATCCCGCTGCCGCAGCGGCCAGGATTGTTTCTGAAATTGAACAAGCTCTCGGATGACGCTGCTCTCTCTCCGACCGAGAGAGACCGCACATATTGAGACGGATCATGACCGAAAACGAAATTCTCGATATCTTTCGCAAGCACTCCGCGTTGCTCGAAGGCCATTTTGAGCTTTCCTCCGGCTTGCACAGCGACCGGTACATTCAGTGTGCGCTGGTCTTGCAGCATCCGGAGGTCGCCGGCCCGCTTTGCGCGGAGCTCGCAGCCAAGCTGAAGCACGTGAGCGCGACCGTGGTCGCGGCGCCGGCCCTTGGGGGGGTCATCGTTTCATACGAAGTTGCGCGCGCCCTGGGTGTGCGCTCCCTCTTCACGGAGCGCCAGGACGGCGTCATGACGCTGCGGCGCGGATTTTCATTCCGCCCAGGCGAGCCCACTCTGGTCGTCGAGGATGTGATTACGACGGGTGGGTCAACGCGCGAAACGATCACCGCTGTGGAGCAGGCAGGGGGAAAAGTGGTGGGCGCCGGCTCGCTCATCGACCGCAGCGGAGGCAAAGCCTACCTCGGTGTGCCCCGAGCTGCCTTGGTAACTCTCGATGTGAAAACTTACAATCCCGCCGACTGTCCTCTCTGCAAGTCCGGCTTTCCTGCCGTCAAACCCGGAAGTCGTCCCAAGGAGTAATTGGTATTCTTCAGTTCGCGTGACCGGACCGGGCAGCTAATGTAAACAAAGTCGAAAACGTTACAACGTTCTCCCTCACCCCCCGCCCCTCTCCCTCAGGGAGAGAGTGGCCCGGAAGGGCCGGGTGAGGGAGTAAACGTCCACTGACAAGCGCGAGAACGTAACTTTAACTTCTGACGTTTACATTAGATCATTTCAAATTGAAACGCAGAATCAAACCGCGGGAGCGGGCTCGGGCCCCGGAGGGACGGGGCTTGACCCCGTAGGCGGTGGAGGCGGCGGGGGGAACACGATTTCTCCCAGACGGGGATATCGCGAGCCGAGGAAATGCAGGACGTAGGATTGGAAGAAAACCAGAGGCGGGACCGAAATGAATGCCATCACAGCCAGTATGATATGGACCGCCACGGCGCCCAGAAGCACGGTGATGGTAATGGTCAGCAGGTTCCATTCGAGGTGTAGGGCAATCCCCAGCAAATAGACGCCTACCCCCAGGATACCAAGCGGAATCATCAGCAACAGCATCGCGACCAGCGTGATCAGGCCAAACAGAATGCCCGTCCCGAGGGCTAGCACGATCTTCATTCCAATGTAGCCGGCGAAGGACAGCTTTTCCCCCGCAAGCATCGGTTTTATCCGCCGCCAGGCCACGAGGACGCCGACGTTTTCGAGCGCCATAACGGGAATCGCGAAGTCCTTGGCCAGCACGCCGATGATCGCCCCGGTAACGAGGAGCGAAATCATCAGGAACAAGAGCGCCATGCCTCCTAGTATGAGCAAGAGGAGGTGGTCTCTGGGCTGATCGAAAATCCCCATCTGCCAGGCTCCAAGAACGGGCCCACCGATCAGAACTAAATTCGCAAGCAGGACGGAAAATCCAAGGCACACGGACCACAGGAAGTAACTGAATCCCTGTTCCTGAAATCGCTTCCAGCCCGCGCGAATTTGGCATTGGTTGCGGAGCACCGAGTCGAAGAGAACAAATCGAAAGACGCAGCCGATGAACATGATGACCAGGATGAGCCCCAGGAGAATCCCCACACCCAGAATGATCCACGGGAGATATTCGCTGATCCTGCCCCAGCTGAGGTCGGGCGCGGCAAGAAAGGAGAAATCCTGCTTCTTCTTTCCTTCACCGAGCGGGATGCTGGGGATATTCAAATTACCGCCCCCGCCACCACCCGAAAAGTCCCACGTCACGAAGACAATGAAGGCCAGCCGCGCCCAATACCAGAATCGAAATGGCTTGAAGAGCTGCTGCTTGGTTCGCTCGATGGCGGGCGTGACGGCCTCGATGGCGGAAAGTGGCTTCACCGTTTGCTTCCTTGAATATCGGCCCGAATACCGCTCCCTGAAGGGCGGCGCGGGTCTGGAGTCAAACCTAGTTCCACTGGATCAACTAAGTCAAGCGCAAACGCGAAAGTTGCGCGTGCGTCGATGCGTGTCATGTCTGACTCTGATAAACGATTCTTCCCCCCACGATGGTCGCGCGGACAGCGCCGCGAAGCTTCCAGCCATCGAACGGAGAATTTCGGCTTTTAGAGCGGCCCTCGGCGGCGCGGTACGTCCATTCGAGGTTGGGATCGAAAATCGTGATGTCGGCATGACTGCCTAGCTGCAGCCGGCCGAGCGGCTGGTTAATAATCCGTGCCGGATTGGTGCTGATCAGCACGATTAAGTGCGCTAGGGTGATCCGGCCGCTGTGCACAAGCTGCATGAGCGCGAGCGGCAGGGCGGTTTCGAGTCCGATGATCCCATTGGGCGCTTCGCGCAAAGGTTTGGCCTTCAAATCGGGCGCGTGAGGCGCGTGGTCAGTGGCGATGCAATCGACGGCGCCCTCCACGATGCCTGCGATCACGGCTTCTACATCCCGCGCGCTGCGCAGAGGAGGATTCATCTTGGCGTGAGTCCCGTACTCGGTAACCGCTTCGTCGGTGAGCGTGAAGTGGTGCGGCGTGACTTCGCAGGTCGCCCGGATGCCACGGCGCTTCCCGACGCGAACCATCTCAACAGCGCGTGCGGTGGAAAGATGCGCAACGTGCAAGTGCGCTCCGGTGGATTCGGCCAGGATCAGGTCGCGGGAAACGCACACGTCTTCAGAGCTGTTGGGAACTCCGCGGACGTTCAATTTCTCGGAAACCGGCCCCTCGTTGATGACGCCGTTGGCGCTGAGGGTCGGCTCCTCGCAATGGTCGATGATCGGAACGCCCAGCGACTTGGCGGTTTCCATAGCCTGCCGCATCAGGCCGGAAGTCTTGACGGGCCGGCCATCGTCGGAAAACGCCACCGCGCCCGCCGCAACCAGATCTTTCATGTCGACAAGATTCTCTCCCTGGCTGCCCACCGAAACGGCTGCGATGGGAAACACCCGCGCCAGGCCAAGCCGTTGGGCCGTCTCGATGGTGGCGCGCACCAGGCCGGGATTGTCGATGATCGGCGAGGTGTTCGGCATCGGGCAGACCGCCGTGAATCCGCCCGCAACCGCAGCGCGAAGGCCTGATTCGATGGTTTCTGACGCTTCCCCGCCGGGCTCGCGAAGGTGAACATGTATGTCAACGAATCCGGGAGCGACGATTTGCCCGCGGGCGTCAAGAGTTTCGTCGTCCGCAGCTTTGAGATTTTGACCGATTTCGCGAATCGTTCCATTGT
>JACQNR010000286.1 GCA_016202975.1 Acidobacteriota bacterium | reverse complement strand
GCACCCCAGTGCGTTCGATTTGATATTCCGGACCTCGTAGCCGGAGATGGTGACGCTGGCGGGGTTGGTGCCGTGGGCCGAATCCGGGATCAGAACGAATTTCCGCGGATTGCCGCGCTCCGCCAGGCAAGCGCGAATCATCAGGATGCCCGTCAGTTCGCCCTGCGCTCCGGCGGAAGGCTGAAGCGTGACCGCGTCCATGCCGGTGATTTCGGCGAGGCATCGCGCGGTTTCGTGAAGCACGCGCAGGCAGCCCTGGACCAGCGATTCCGGCGCGTAAGGATGATCGGTCGCGAGGCCCTCGAGACGCGCCACCACTTCGTTCACGCGCGGGTTGTATTTCATCGTGCAGGAACCGAGCGGATAAAGGCCCGTATCCACGCCATAATTCCAGGTGGAGAGGCGCGTGAAGTGACGGATCACTTCGAGCTCCGAGATTTCGGGGAATCCTTCAACATCGGTGCGATAGAAATCGGCGCCCAGAGTTTGCGCAGCGGGGACGGGGGGCACGTCGAGCGGCGGCAAGTCAACACCGGACTTACCGGCCGTGCTCCGGTCGAAAATCAACTCCTCATTCCGGCTGATGTGGGTGCGTGCGTTGCGAATGCGGTTTTCCAGTGTCGTGCTCCTCTTAGCGAGTGCTGTGCGCCACGCGTTCGGGCGCGCTGGTGGCGGCCATACTCCGGACAATCTCGGCCAGGCGGTCAATGGAGCTCTTTGACACCGTCTCCGTTGCGCACACCAGGAGGTGGTTACCCAGTTCGGGATAAAACCTTTCAAGATCCAGTCCGGCAATTATCTTCCGCTCTTGGATCGAGGAAAGGAGTTCGCTGACGTCGCCGGGAACTCTGACGACAAACTCATTGAAAAACGGCGCGGCGAAGGGCGTGCTCGCACCCGGCACAGCACGCAATTGCTCCGCAGTGTAATGGGCCTTGGCGAGATTTTGTTCCGCCAGCGCGCGCAGGCCGTTCTTGCCGAGCAGGCAGAGATAAATCGTTGCAGCCATGGCGCAGAGCGACTGATTCGTGCAAATGTTCGAGGTCGCCTTCTCCCGGCGGATGTGCTGCTCGCGCGTGGCGAGGGTGAGGACAAACCCGCGGCGGCCTTCCGTGTCGCTGGTCTGGCCGATCAAACGTCCCGGGATTTGCCGAAGAAATTGCTCGTGACACGCGAGAAAACCGACGTAAGGTCCGCCAAAGGCGACCGGCACTCCGAACGACTGCGCTTCGCCGCACACGATGTCGGCTTCCGCGGGAGGCCGCACCATGCCGAGCGAAAGCGGCTCGGTGATTGTGACGATCAGGAGGGACTTGTTACGGTGGACGATCTCCGCGATTCGGTGAACCTTCTCGAGCGCCCCGAAGAAATTGGGCGATTGAATCACCAGCGCTGCGGTCTCCGGCCGGAGCGAGCTTTCGAGCTCCTGAAGACCGAGTTGGCCCGTCGGGGCATATGCAATTTCCCCAACTTCCACGCCTTGGTGCTGCACGTAAGTGGAGAGCACCTCGCGGTATTCGGGATGTAAAGTCCGCGCCACCAGCACATGCTCGCGCCGTGTGATCCGGAGCGCCATGAGGACGGCTTCCGTGGTTGCCGTGGAGCCGTCGTAGAGCGACGCGTTGGAGATTTCCATTCCCGTCAGTTGCGTGATGAGGGTCTGGAACTCAAACATGGCCTGGAGTGTACCTTGCGCGAGCTCGGCCTGGTACGGTGTGTAGGCCGTGAAAAATTCACCGCGCGAAAGCAGCGCGTCGATCGCCACGGGACGATAGTGGGAGTACGTACCCGCGCCAAGAAAGGAAGTGAATTCGCGGCTGCTCTGGGCCGCTGCGGCGCGGAAGAACTCCAGGATTTCTGATTCAGAAAGAGGCCCCGGAAGGTTGAGTCTGCCGGTGAGCCTCAATTTCTCGGGAATCTGCTGGAAAAGTTCCTCAATGGTCCGATGGCCTGTGGCCGCCAGCATGGCCGCGCGGTCCGCGGGGGAGTTGGGGAGATAGCGCATTACTCGGCTTTCTTCTCTTTGATGTAAGCTTCGTAGTCCTCGGCGCTCATGAGCTTATCGGCGTCGGCGCGGTCGGAGAGCCGAACCCGAATCAGCCAAGCATCGCCGTGCGGGTCGGAATTTACGAGCTCGGGGCTGTTCTGCAGCTTGGAATTGACGCCAACCACTTCACCATCCACGGGGGCGAAGATTTCCGAAACTGCCTTGACCGACTCGATCGTTCCAAAGGCTTCATTTGCCGTGATGTGATCGCCGACTTTGGGGAGTTCGACGAACACGACGTCGCCCAGTTCGTGCTGGGCGAAGTCGGTGATGCCGATCGTCCCGATTTCCTCATCGACCCGAATCCATTCGTGCTCTTTCGTGTAGAGGAGCTCTTGAGGATACATGATTGATTCGCTCCTGATGATGGCTCTGGCCGACAGCTCGATTTGCTAAGCCTGCTATTTCGGCCTCTTATAGAAGGGCAGGGGCACCTGCCTCGCCCGCGCCGGTTTACCGCGAATATCGATTTTAATCTCATTGCCCACGGCCGCGAGTTCGGTGGGCACATAAGCCATCCCGATGCTCTTTTTCAGGAATGGCACGTGGGTTCCGCTGGTGACGCGGCCCACGGTCTCGGTTCCCATTTGCACGGCAAACCCGTCGCGCGCGATGCCGCGATCGACCATCTCAAATCCTACCAGTTTTTTGCTTGTCCCGTGTGCGAGCTGCTCGGTCAGGATGCCCCGGCCCAGGAAGTCACCCTTGTCGGGCTTGACAATCCACCCCAGATTGGCTTCGATCAGCGAAGTTTCCTCGTCGAGCTCGTGCCCGTATAGCGCGTAGCCCGCTTCAAGCCGCAGCGTGTTGCGCGCTCCGAGTCCAACCGGTACAAGCCCCATGGGCTTACCCGCCTCGAGGAACTCGTTCCAGACACGCGCCGATTCGGGGGCCGGGAAATAGAATTCGAAGCCATCTTCTCCCGTGTATCCGGTGCGAGCCAGCAGGCCGTCAACGCTGCAGCATCGTGCAATGCAAAACCAGTAATAGCGCAAGGCGGAGAGATCGGCGCGGGTCAGGCGAGCCAGAATTTCCTCCCCCTTCGGCCCCTGCAGGGCAATCTGCGCGTACTCGGCGGACACGTTTCGCACTTCTGCGTTGAAGCGGTTGTTCTGGACGATCCACGCAAAATCCTTGTCCGAGTTTGCCGCGTTGACACAGAGAAAGTAGTGATCCTGGCTCAACCGATGGACGAGGCAATCGTCCACGGCGGCTCCCTGGGGGTACATGAGCGCGGAGTATTGCGCCTGAAGGTCATGCAGGCGCGCCGCATCATTTGACGTGACCCACTGCACCAGCGCCAGCGCTTCGGGGCCCTGGATGTCGATCTCCCCCATGTGGCTGACATCGAAGAGTCCGGCGGCCGTGCGCACCGCGAGGTGCTCCTGCACGATCCCCGTGTATTCGATGGGCATCTCCCAACCGCCAAACTCCACCAGGCGTGCGCCCAACGACTTGTGGATCGCGTGTAGTGGAGTCCGTTTCAGTTCGACACCGACGGGAGCGCGCAAGAAGCCTCCGAATGTGGATTAAAGTTCCGGGGAAGTCAAACTAGCACAGGCGCGAAGAAAGGGTCAAGCGAACCGCGGGTGGGTGTTGATTTTGAGGCTGCGCTCAACGAGAATGAAGGGAAATATCCTCCGTACTTCGGCGGGGGAACGAGGACGCAGAATTATGCCCTGGGTTGAATTCAAGTGTGCGGTGTGCGATCAAACTGAAGAGCGCTGCACCTGTCCCAAATACTGTGCGCTTTGCCAGTCGGATTACGGGATACGCCTTACCGAAGACGGACTGTATTACTGTATCGATTGCCGCGAAGCGTGCGATTACAAGACGCAGGACCAGGTTCGGGGGCGATAAAGGCGGCGCGCAAGGGCAGTTTCTTCCGTGGTGGGGATCAAGCCGTCCGTGCCGTTCCATCTTCTCGAATCGAAGCGCGTCGAACACAGCTCCTCGGCTTCCTCACCTTTCAGGGAAAGGCGCTGAGAATGAAAAAGTTGGAATGGCGCCCATCCGCCGGATTCATGCCCATTTGCAGGCCGCGTCAAGCCATCTAACAGGTTGATGAAAAACCCTTTTTCGTGCTGACTAGGGATATAGCCTATGCTGAAAACAAGGAACTTACGATTGCTAAAGTACGGCAAAACAAGCGTTTTTTCGACTTTTTCATCAACCTGCTAAGATGTGACCCGAGGCTAGGTGCGTTGCTCATGTCGTTCAGCGGCGGCGGTGAGGTGGGGGCCGGCTGGGAAGCGAAGCCTGAGACGGACTCAGCCTCCGGTGCGCTAGGTCGTAAATGGCCTCCCGATTCTCCTCGATGCGGCGGTTCAGCTCGAACGAATCCAGACTCGTCGGCGGAGCGTCGAGTGGCGCCAGCGCTTCGGCTTTGCCCTCCCCGGAGGCCTGCACCCGCTCGAGCGGGGTCGGCGCCGCATCATCGACCCGACGCAGGCGGGCGCCCACCCGCAGCTTGCGCCCCAACTGCACCGAGGGCTGAAACACGTTCATCCACAGGCGCAGTTCGTGGCGATACAGATCGTTCATCGCCGCCACTGCCTGCGCTGTGTCGTCGCGCTCCCAAGCCCTCCGCTTCGCACTCACACACTTCAGCTCTACATGGGGAATACGATGTACCTTTCCAATCCCAACGAGTACAGTGCCTTGACTTTGTGGGGAAGTCTCGTGTATTGTGAGAGATGACTTCGACAATGGCCGGATTCCGAATTGGTCCTCCGGACACCTTAGACGTTCCCGGACAGCCTCGGACGAGGGAGTAACCCTGTGT
>JACQNR010000294.1 GCA_016202975.1 Acidobacteriota bacterium | reverse complement strand
CTGTTCTTAAAGGGGCGTCAGATCAACGGCTAATCTGCCGGTCTCCAAAACCGGTCATGGGGGTTCGAGTCCCTCCGCCCCTGCCAGAAAACAGAAGGCAGACGGCAGAAAGCAGTCGGCAAAAAAAACAGTCTCGCGGGAAATGCAGCACAGGCCGGCAAGCGGAAATCGGGACGTGAGGGAGATAGCGAGCGCAAGATGGCATTGGGAACGGCGGCGAAAGCGATGGTGGAAGAGATAGGAAGTTCGAAGAATCTTTTGGACCGGGCACGCACTTACATCGGCGAGGTCCGGAGTGAAATGAAGCGCGTCACCTGGCCCAATAAGCAGGAAATCTATGGCATCACCGTTATGGTCATTCTGACGACATTTATATTTGGCGCGTATTTCTACTTCACCGACCATATCTTCTCCTACGTGGTGGGAAGAATCCTGAAGCACTTCATCGGATAGGACCGCGCTTGCTGGCGGCCGGAGCAAAAACGGAAGGCTGAACACGCTGGAAATGGAAAAGAATTGGTACATCGTCCACACCTACTCGGGCTTTGAGAAAAAGGTCGCGGAGAGCCTCAAGAGCCGGGTGGAAGCGGCAGGGCTTCAGGAGCATTTCGGTGAGATCATGATTCCCACCGAGGACGTCATCGAGATGCGTGCCGGCAAGAAAGTCGTCACCCCCAAGCTCTTTTATCCCGGGTATGTGCTGGTGGAGATGGAGATGAATAACGACACCTGGCACATGGTGCGCTCGACGCCGCGCGTGACGGGCTTCGTGGGCTCGGGCCAGATGCCGCCGCCGCTGCTGCCCGAGGAAGTGGACCGCATCCTGCACCGCGTCGAAGACGCGGCGGAACGCCCCAAGCCGAAGATGAAGTTCGACAGGGGCGAAAACATCAAGATCACCGATGGTCCTTTCAAGGACTTTAACGGCCAGGTGGATGAGGTCAATGAAGACCGCTCCACGTTGCGTGTGATGGTGACGATTTTCGGGCGCGCGACGCCGGTGGAGTTGGATTTCTATCAGGTGGAAAAGACGTAAGACGAAAATCGAAATTCGAAAATCGGCAAACGGACCCAGTTTCGAATTTCCAGTTTCGAGTTTCTTGAAGGAAGTGGGACATGGCAAAACGAGTTACAGCAATGGTGAAGCTCCAGATTGCAGCGGGCAAAGCGACCCCCGCCCCGCCCGTCGGCCCTGCGCTCGGCCAGCACGGCGTCAACATCATGGAGTTCTGCAAGGCATTCAACGCCAAGACCTCAGCCAAGGACCAGGAAGGCCTGGTTATCCCGATCGTCATTACGGTCTATCACGACCGGACGTTTTCGTTCATCACCAAAACGCCGCCAGCCTCCGTGCTGCTCAAGCGCGCAGCGGGTGTTGCAAAAGGCTCCGGCGAGCCCAATAAGAACAAAGTGGGCAAGGTTACGGCGAAGCAGGTTGAAGAAATCGCCAAGCAGAAGATGCCCGATTTGAACGCGCGCGACCTTGCTGCGGCGATTGCCTCCGTGAAGGGAACGGCGCGGAGTATGGGAATTGATGTGGTTTCCTAATTGTGAAATCGAAGCAGGGAATTTGAGGCGGAGTAAGGATTCATGAAGAAATCAGGAAAGAAATACACGGCGTCCGCAAAGCTCGTGGATAAGCCCTCCTATGCGCTCTCGGACGCGATGCCGGTGGTAAAGAAGGCGGCGTTCGCGAAGTTTGATGAGACCGTGGAGATTGCCATGCGCCTGGGCGTCGACCCCAAACACGCCGACCAGATGGTGCGCGGAACCGTGGTGCTTCCGCACGGCCTGGGAAAGAGCAAGCGCGTGGTAGTCATCGCCTCCGGCGACAAGGTCCGTGAGGCCCGGGAAGCGGGCGCAGACGAAGTTGGCGGCGACGACCTGGTGCAGAAGATTCAGGGCGGGTACATGGAATTTGACGCGGTGGTCGCGACGCCCGACATGATGAAGTCGGTCGGTCGGCTGGGAAAAGTCCTCGGCCCGCATGGATTGATGCCGAATCCCAAGACGGGAACTGTCACCCTTGACGTAGCCAAGGCCGTGAAGGAAGTCAAAGCCGGCAAGGTGGAATTCCGCGTCGACAAGACGGGCATCATTCACTGCGCCGTGGGCAAGGCGTCATTCGAGGCCGACAAGCTCGCGGAGAATGCCAATGCGTTGATCCAGAGCGTCCTGAAGGCCAAGCCTGCCACCGCCAAGGGCAAATACGTGAAGAGCATCGTCGTTTCCTCGACCATGGGGCCGGGGGTGGCGATTGACCTCGCTTCGGTTGAAGCAGCGTAAACGAAAAAGGTTTCGAGGGAAGGTCATGAAACGGGAAGAAAAACAAAAGCAAGCGGAAGTCCTGCACGAAGAACTGGCGAAGGCGAAGACCGTCATCTTGTCGGGGTTTGAGAAACAGACGGTCGCCCAGGACACGGAACTCCGCCGCAAGTTGGCCGAGACGGGGGCCAAGTACAAGGTCGTGAAAAACTCCTTGATCGAACGCGCGGCCAAGGGCACACCCTCCGAGCCGGTGGCGCAGAACATTCGCGGCACAACCTCAGTCGCCTACACGACGACCGACCCGGTCACGCTCGCCAAAGCGCTTACCGCCTACGCCAAGGAAAACCCCGCACTGATCTTTAAGACCGGCGTGGTCGAAGGACGCGTCGTCAACCTGGCTGACCTTGAAGCTCTCGCCAGTCTTCCTTCGCGTGAGACGCTGTTTTCGAAGGTTCTGTTTCTCATCAATTCGCCGGGACAGCGCGTCGCCTCCACCCTTGCCGGTGTGGCCCGCAACCTGGCCGTGGTCCTTCAGCAAGGGGTGAAGGAGAGCAAGTTCAAGGAATCGGCCG
>JACQNR010000293.1 GCA_016202975.1 Acidobacteriota bacterium | reverse complement strand
TGAGTTCGTCGTGCAGGCGGCGGACGTGTTGTTGGAATTCACCTGCACACTTTTGGTGGGGCCGCCGATAATTTCCACGCAGGGGTTTCCGCTCATCTGAAAGGAATGAGGGCAGACGGGATTCAGCACGATGATCGGAATCGGCGCCTTGGATTGTTGGAGCCCGCATTCGGCGAAGGCGTGAACATCGGCGGTTCTCCTTCCACTGATCATCGATGCGAAGGAGAGACCAACCCGGTCCGAGACGTCCACACGCAAGAAAGGGACCGGTGCCTGGTTTGCCGGCGGGATGTTAATCCCGGGCACGGAACTGGGAAATGTTACTTCCACACTATTTGAAGGCTCATCCGCAACGAGCCCCGTCGTTCCGGGGTAGCCGTTGAATGCCGCGTAACGGCAGGGGACGGAGCTGGGTGCGCCGACACAATTGAAATCGGTTCCGGGCGTAAACCCCGGTGCCGGTGGAACACCGCCTTGAGCCAAGAGCAGCACGTCCATGATGCCCGCTTGACAGGCGGCGTCGGCGGCGCTCTGGGACATCTGGCGATGGAACCACAGGTTGGTCATATCCACGGCAAAGCCCACGAAACCGATGAGGAAAAACGCCAGGGCCAAAACCACGAAGATCGTTACTTGCCCGCGGTCTCCCCGGCTTCGGAATTTGCTTGGCATCCTTCTCATTCTCATTGCCGCGCCCTTTCATTCGGAAACACGAACTGCCTAGTTGACGATTCGCCCCTCAGCGACTGCGCTCAACGCCGGCCTGATGGGCAGAGCCGTAAACGGAATGAAGTCGTACACCACTTCCACGCGAACCCGCCCCGGGGCCTCTGATGTCGAATCGGGATAAGAGACCGTCACATTGAGCGCTGCAATGTCGTGAAACGAATATTGCGCCCAGTCCTTAACCAAGGCCACAACATTGTCGGCTGCAGGGTCAGGGTTGGTGCAAGTCACTGAGGGGTTAGGGCCACTGCAGTTGATGTTTCCGCCGCCGTGCACGATGGCATAGCGCACGCCCTCCTTGGCCGCGTCGGATAAAACGTTCATCGTGTATACCACCATAATGAGTTCCCAGATTCCGAAAATGACAAACATTATGGTGAGGAAAGAGAGAACAAACTCAATCTGCACTGCCCCCCTCGTCCCCTTGGTCATGAAATTCCGTCGTGATTGCAGGTGGCGTCGTCTAAGGATCATAGGCTAACCCATCGCCCGCATCGACACTTGTCGATGGAACCTGAGGCTGGGGACAAGTGTCAGCGGGATCGGCCCAGCCGGAGTTGGGAGTTCGAAGGATGGAATGATGGGCTGGACCTGGTATACGACATCGACGCGGTTGAGGATGAAGTTCGGAGCCTCGGGATCCGCCTCTGGAGTGTAGGTTTCGGAGCCGGGGCCGAACTGAACGCAGTTGGCTCTCGTCGATGTCAATGTTCCATTCAACCCGAGTGCTTTGCTGCAGACCTGGACCCGTGCGTTTGCCGAGCCACTCAAAACGCCTAGCATGTCCTGGTAAGTCAGATAACTCACCGAAACCTGAGAAGTGCTGGGTCCAGCTGGAGGAAGTGGGATATTGACCGGAGTAGCCTCGCCAATGATGGAAAATTGCACCCCTGTCCGTGGCGCAACGGCAAGATTTATGGCGACGAAGAAGAAATACCCGAAATTAATGGCGTTGAAGGCAAGGAGCAGCAGGATCGGCAGCAGTAAAGCTGTTTCGATCATACTCTGTCCTTGCGTCCGACGATGGAGATTTCGAAAAGACGCGTGCCTCATTGCGGATTCTCCTGCTCGATGCCCTGCCGACTTAGCCTTCGGCAAACTAATACGCCAATCTTAGAATCTCTTCCTCGCAGTGTCAAGTGATGCGCCCTCACGGTTGATCCTCGATCTCGATTCGTAGGCCGAACCGAAATCCTGACCTTGCAATCCTACCTGCTTTGCGTCGCAGGTGGCAATGGTACGCAGGTGCTAAGTATTCCCACGCGTTTCATGCCGTGCAAAAATACCCCTCCACAGGCGATGTGCAAACAAGGTTCCATCAGCCGTCCACGACGAATCTGTCTTGTCTGTGGTCAAATTCACACACTGCGTTTATTCCGCTCCGACGTCAAAAATTAAAGCTCTTGTTTTCATCATATTACGACAAGACCGCGGCAGCGTACTGGGTAATCAGACTGGAACTTCACCGGCCGAGGTGAGCTGGGTGCAGAGGCCAATTCCAGGCAGGATGTTCAGTCGGTAATTTTTGGAACGAATTTTGCTTTTCACTGCAATTTGTTTCACAATACTTTGCACGGTCTTCATTGGGGTGCACATCCAGATCTCAGTCTACTTTTATGTCCAAGGAATGAATTTCTGGCTTGATTTGTGTTACCACATGGTCTAGTGTACACATTTAACGACACCCCGGACTATGTCGGGGAATTAAGCAACGTCAGGACTTAGGAGCCATAGGACTCGGACCCAATTTAGACGAATGACCGGGTATGGAAACAAGACCTCACATCAAGCGCCTTTTGGTCGTTGACCCGAGCGAAGCGTTCAGCATCATGCTCGGCAAGATCCTGGGGGCGAATTACGCCATCGGGCACGTTCCCACCATAGGCCAGGGGATTTCGAGACTGGGACTAGGCGACATTGATCTTGTACTTCTCACTTGGGAGTGGCCCGGCCCGTCGGCTTCCACGACGGAAGAACGGGAAGAACTGCTCAAGGCGGCCGCCGAGCTTTCGGTCCCCATCCCCGTCGTGGCCCTGACGGGCGACGCGCGTCGCGAGACCGCGATGGAAATCATCAAGCAAGGTGCTTACGACTTCTTCGTCCAGCCGCTGGATGTGCTTGAACTCAAACTGGTGATTGACCACGCATTCCGAATGGTGAGCCTGGGGCGCGATCTGGTAGAAGCGCGCGGGCTCGCGTCGATCACGCATTTGGGGGGACTGATCGGCAACAGCAAGACGATGCAGCGCGTCTACGATTTGGTCTCCAAGGTGGCGGGCGTTGCGACCACGGTTCTGCTTCGGGGTGAGAGCGGGACAGGAAAGGAAGTCATCGCGCGGTCTATTCACCGGCTGAGCCCCCGCTCCGCGAAAGCCTTCATGGCCTTCTCTCCCTCCGCGCTGCCGGAGACGCTTCTGGAAGACGAACTCTTCGGGCACGAGAAGGGTGCCTTTACTGGGGCCGTGCAGAGCCGCCGCGGCCGTTTTGAGGAGGCGCAGGGCGGAACGGTCTTCATGGACGAAATCGGCGACCTCTCGCTGCCCATGCAGTCAAAGCTCCTGCGCGTCCTGCAGGAACGATGCTTTGAGCGCCTGGGCTCGAGCACTCCCGTGCAAGCGGATATCCGGCTCATCTGCGCCACCAATCGCGACCTGGAAAAGATGGTGCAGGAGGGAACATTCCGACAGGACCTCTATTTCCGCATTTCGGTCTTCCGCATCGATTTGCCTGCGCTGCGCGACCGCCGCGACGACATTCCTCTTCTCGCCGAGTACTTTTGCCGCCATTTTGCCGATTTGCACAAGAAGGATGTGCACGGCCTGACCCCCGGATTCGTGAGTGCTCTCGTTCGCCACGATTGGCCGGGCAATGTCCGCGAGCTCCAGAACGTCATCGAACGCAGTCTGATCCTGAGCGACGGGCCGCAGCTCGCCGTCCAGGACCTGCCGCCGGAATTCAAGACACTGGTTGTTTCGGCGCCGCTTCCCTCAGGGTCATTCCACGACGCCTTGCGGCACTTCAAACGCGAAATGATCATGGGGGCACTGCGTGTCACATCGGGCAATCGGCTGAAAGCGGCGCGCGAATTGCAGATCAGCCGGTCCTATCTCCATCGGCTTCTGAAACAGCTGGACATTCCCGATGAGGAGGCCGTCGCCGAGCAGGCGCTCTGGGGGGTAAAGACGTGACGACGCGATTTTCGTTTCAGCGCCTGAGTCCCTGACGGCTCCAGGCGATGAGGCGGACCTGGCCCGACCGGCCGGGATTGCCGCTAAAGCATCTTCGTGGCTCAGCCCGATCTTCACGGGATGGCACAAGGGGGTTCCCGGATCTTGCTGCGCAGCACGCTCTCTCGCATCTTTTCCTTCCCCGTGATGCTTGCCTCCATTGTCTCCTTCTGGGTTTATGTAGGAGCGGGCTACTCCGTCTGGGATGCGGACATCTGGTGGCACCTGCGCATGGCGGAGTATCTTATTGCCAACGGAGCTATGCCGCGCGTCGATATCTTTTCCTACACCACCAACGCCCACCCCTGGATGAATCACGAGTGGCTTTCGGAGATTCCCTTCTTCCTCGCCTGGAAAGCGGACGGGCTGATGGGGATATATCTAACCTTCGTGTTTATCCTCATCGTCATCATGCTCGGGATCTTCTACTATGCCGCCCGCGAATGCGGGAACATGAAGGCGGCTTTTATCGTCACTTGCTTCTCGCTCTTTCTTACGGTGGTCTCCTTCGGCCCGCGGACCATTCTCTTTGGTTACATTTTCCTGCTGATCCTGCTTCTCATTCTCAGCCGGTTTCGCTCGACGGGCGATGCGCCGCTGTGGGTCCTGCCGCCACTGTACTGCATTTGGATTAACACACACGGCTCGTGGCTGTTCGGCATGATCATGATTGGAATTTTCATCGTCTCGGGCTTGGTGGAAGGCAGTTGGGGGCGGATCGACGCCGTGCGGTGGACTCCGGCGCAGCTTCGCAGGCTCATTGTGGCGACCGCAGCTTCTCTAGCGGCGCTCTTTGTGAATCCCTTCACCTACGAACTAGTTTTTTACCCCTTTAACCTGGCTTTTGTGCAGAAGCTGAACATCGCCTACGTGGACGAGTGGGCTTCGGTGGACTTCAACGACCCGCGCGGGAAGGTTGTTTTCATTCTCCTTGCCGGGATCATCCTGGGCTCGCTCTTCAGCCGCTACCGGTGGAAATTGCACGAACTTCTGCTCGCGGCCTTCGCCCTCTACGCCGGGCTGAAGCACATTCGCTTCCTGTTTCTCGCCGCGATTCTGCTGGCGCCGCTGCTTTCCAAGATGCTGGGTGAGGT
>JACQNR010000291.1 GCA_016202975.1 Acidobacteriota bacterium | reverse complement strand
TTCGCTCCTTTCGGAGCCGACTTTGATTTGGGCCGTCGAGCCGCTTTAGGTTTGAGGCTCTCTCTCACCGGACCCATCTCTAGCCGGCCACCCTTGATTTGAGAGTTGAATCGCCAGCACAGCTTGTCGAGGCCTGAGAGAATCTCCGCAGCTTGCTTGCCCTCGGCTACTTGGGGAGCGCCGTCCGACGAGGCAAACACCGGAACCAACTCCACCCCTTCCAGTTTGCTCTGGCCAAAGAGGAGGCGAACCAAAACCGTTTCTCTCTGCGCTTGCACGGACGACGCCATGGCGAAGTTCCCCAGCGAATAGAACACCGGCTTCTCGCCAATGTATTCGATCCCCTGAAGGACGTGGGGATGCATGCCCATGACCACGTCGCAACCCGCCTCGATTGCCAGGCGAGCGAGCAGCCGCTGGCGAGGAAGAACCTGATGACTTCCCTGGCCACCCCAGTGAATCATCAGGATGACAAAGTCAGCTTCTTTTCTCGCTGCCTGGATGGCAACGGTCAGGTCTTGCTCGTTTTTCGCGGAGGCGATTCCCGGACTCGTCTCGGTTGCCTTGGCTCCAATCGGCACCACGTCGGAAAAAGCCAGCAGCGCGATGCGGCGGCAATCTTTTTCGAAGACGAAGGCCCGCTCGGCATCCCGCTTCAGCCCGGCGCCGACGAAGGGCAATCCTGCCGCCTGGAAGTACTGCTGGGTATCCTTCAGTCCGGCTTCCATATAATCCATCATGTGATTGTTGGCAAGGCCTACGAGTCCAACCCCCGCGTCCTTGAGCATTTGGGGGATGCCGGGGTTGGTGGCGCGCAGGATGTAATCCTTTTTTGCTTTAACAAGCGCGGGATCTTTGAAGGGCGTGGCCTTCTTCGAGCTGGTGATGGGCTGCTCGTGATTCAAGAAAACCAGGTCGGCGCGCGCAAATTCGGCGCGCATGCCGTCCATGAACGTGTCGATCTTGTTCTGCGGCCTCCAGTAGGGTTCGGGCAGAGTATCGCCAGCAACAGCAATTACAATAGGTGGTTTGGATTCAGTCTCGGCTTGATCCTGCGCGTACCCGAGGGGCGTGCTGCAAACCACCAGGCAGACTAGTGCCCCACGAAAAATCACTTTCCCCAGATAAGGAGACACGGTGTTTCTCCGACTCTAAGAAACCGGAAGGTTGAATGTTCGATTATCCGCGCAGGTACTTGGCCGGATTCACCGGCGTTTCGTGTATATGAACTTCGTAGTGGAGGTGAGGTCCCGTAGTTCTGCCCGTTTCGCCGACCGCGCCGATGATCTGACCTCGTTTGACTTCTTGCCCAATGACGACATCGACCCGGCTTAAGTGGCCGTACTTGGTAGTGATGCCAAACCCATGGTCGATCAA
Source organism: Acidobacteriota bacterium (assembly GCA_016202975.1). Lineage (GTDB taxonomy): Bacteria > Acidobacteriota > Terriglobia > UBA7540 > UBA7540 > JACQNR01. The sequence goes on along the minus strand of JACQNR010000291.1, from coordinate 2,344 downwards.
GACCGCATTGCCGTAACCCGAGTCAGGCCCGCTCGAAAAGACAATCCCATCAGCCGGAGCCTCCACGGGTGTGCCCGCCGGAGCGGCGATGTCCATGCCGGAGTGAAATGCTCCCTCCTCACCGTTCAACGGATCCATGCGCTCCCCAAACCCTCCGGTCACATGGCCTCGTACGGGCCAGATCGAAGGCATGGTGTTGCTATCGAGGGGTGGATTGTGAATCAGGGACTGAATGACTGAATTCTCGCGAGACCCGGACGCGGCTGCTTTCATAAGACGGAAAGCGTAAATGGATGCGCTGAAACCGGATTCGAGCCCCGAATTGCCTTCAAGCGCCATCGCTACGACAGATTGGGGGAGGGATGGCCGGCGAGGCACCCCAAATCCGTATGAAAGCGCAACTTCTGAGGCTAGCGACTGGAGCGATCCCAGCTTGGCGTTTGTCTGCGTAACCGTATTTTCCAGCGCTCGGTACTGTACTCGTAGCGCTTCCCTCTCGCTGCGGACACTGTTGTAATTCGCAACCTTCAGGAGCATGCGCGCATAACTGCTGCTCAGCGCTACTGCCGACAAAAGCCCAACCACACTGAACGCCAGGACGATGTGGACGGCATAAAAGGGAAGACGAACAGATCGAAGCTTTCCGTGTGCGCCCGGAAAGATCAGGAAAGTGTAAAACTTCTTTTCCATAGGATATAGTCCGTAATTTAATTTTCGCGACTTCCCGCTGGAGAATGTTCACTCGTGGAGTGAACTCGGGAATTCTAACTTTCCCCAACAGGTCCAAAGAGAAGGCTAATATGCTACGAAACGCCCCTGATGCTTGTCAAGTAAATATCTCGGTTACGAGTACCTCACGTCAAGGGAAAAGTCCGGTCAAATATTATTAGTCCAACAAGACTAATTATCGTAAATCGGTCAAGGAGTCCTGTTCACCGGTCAATCTCAGCGAGTGCCGGGGAATCCTGCACTGGACGACGCCTGGCTTGCCAGCCAAGCCTTAGACGGGGATACCGTTACTTGAAGTAGCTTCGATGTATGGTTTCTATCCACCGATCCGCAGTGACGAACCCGGCCCCCCAGCTTTTCCACTCCTCTCCAAAGCCCTCCGATTTAATCATGGCCAAGCTTTTGCCCGCCGCCATCTTCTTCCGTACGATTCCGGTGGTCTCCACCAGCATCCGGTGGTAGGCCTTCAGGTCGTCGAGCTTGGAAACCGGCCCGTGGCCGGGAATGATGGCGGCGTCCGGGGGGATCCGGGCGATGATCTCGCCGACGTTCTTCACCAGCCCATCGACGTCGCCGCCCGAGTCGAGGTCCACGAAAGGAAACCGGCCGGAGAAGAAATCGTCGCCCATATGGACGACGTTCGAGCCGGTAAAGAAGATCACGCTATCGCCGTCGGTATGCCCATGCGGGAAGTGGAGCGCCTTGATCTCCTCACCGTTAAAGTGGACCGAAACCGACTGGTCGAAGGTGATGACCGGCCAGGCTTCCTTGGGAGCTGCGGGAGTCGTCTGCCCGCCGCGCATCTGGTCGGTCGAGAGCCGTTTGCGGACGTTGGTTTGGGCAATGATGGGCGCCTCCGGCCCAAACTCCTTGTTTCCGCCGGTGTGGTCGCCGTGGAAGTGGGTGTTCAGGATGAACTTGAGCTTCCCGCTGTTGATCCCTTTGAGGGCGGCGCGAATCTTTTCCGCCAGCGGGGCAAACTGGTCGTCCACGATAAGGACGCCATCGGGACCGGCCGAGACGCCAATGTTCCCGCCCGCCCCGGTCAGCATGTAAACGTTTCCATTGACCTTTTGGGCCTGGATCTCCACCTTGGAAAAGTCCTGCTGCTGCGCCGAGACGAGCCCGGCCCCCATCAAAAGGGCGCAGGCAAAAAAGATTCTTGTGAGCCGTGTCATCATTGACCTCCAAATTGGGTTGGGAAGCTGAGAAGGCATAGTCTAACATTCCCCGGCCGATATCCCAGCTGATTTTGCGGCGCGCGACCCATTAGCGTGCCCACCGGAACCCCTCACGATTGAATCGGGAGGTGGACACTCGGTGGCGGCGTTCCTCGGACATCCAACACCCGCTCTTCTCTCGTCACTGCCATTAGCCCTTGCCTTTCCGCCAACCGCGTTGTATACGGTCGTTAGCTTTAAGTCGCGTTTAATGGCCGGCGTCCGCGGTCATCGCAGGCGGCCCGGCATATGCGTCGCCTGCGAACTCGAGCTCGCCCCGGATCTCCCGCGCGAGCGCTTCGCGGAGGAATGAAGACGTGCAATGGTAACAGGTACAGTTCGGAATCGAGTCGCATTCGTTGTCGTTACTTCTATCGCTCTTTGGATTGACCTGC
>JACQNR010000281.1 GCA_016202975.1 Acidobacteriota bacterium | reverse complement strand
TTTCATTCTCGCGCACCATCTCAAAAAGAGATTCCTTTTCCAACCTGTCGCTTTGGGCGACCGTCAAATCGCGCGTGAGGTCCGCCAGCCGCTGTTCAGCCACGTTCTGTTTGTCGCTGACATTGACGATGGAATACTGCCGCTCGTAATCGACCAGAGCCTGTTGCGATTTCTCAACCTTGGCCTTCAGTTCATCCAATTGCAGTTCCATCCAGCCGGAGACTTGTCGTGTGGCATCGTACTTCTTGCGGAAATTGTATTCGATATAGTTGTTGACCAGAGTGTTTGCGACCTGCGCGGCGAGCTGCGGGTCGCTGCTTTCGAACTTCACCTCCACAACCCGTGTCCGCCTGACCAGGGTGACAAACAAGTGGTCGTAGAAGGCCTTTATTAACTGCGCTTGAAGGAGCGCGTGGCGGCCAATACCGTTTCCTTCCAACAGATTGGTTTTGCTCATGAACGCCGGGTTTTCACCCAGACGCAATTGTTGGATCGTCCGCCAAGCCAGCTGATCAGTTTGTATGATCTCGACTTGCGTTTCGATGAAAATGTCGTTCGTCGGGAGAGGGCGGTCAAAATCATTTAGCGACTGCACGTTGGGGGTCTCGGCCTCCACCTCGACCCTTGCCACCGCCTGGTACATAGGCTCCATCTTGAAAGATATGATGGCAACGAGAGTGGTGAGCACGATCACGACAGTCAGAACCGTCCACCGGCGCTTGAGGAGGATGTTCCAGTAAGCACGCAGGTAGGCGTAGCCCTCCGGTCCCCCGGATTCAGCCAAGAACGAGGGACCGCTCCTGTACGCTGGGGCGAGCGTACTTTGCGGATCGAAAGGCACGAGTTCTGGCTTATCGGACATGCGTGAGGCTCGCTAACTCCCCTGTGTCGGGCGGGCCGGAACTGCCGAGCACCGCTCCAACTTAATCAGCCGAAGCACTGCGACGGCAGCAATTCGGACCTCCTCGGAATCCGGCCAGGCAGGCGTGGCAGGAATGAGTTGGAACGGCACTAGCGCCGCCAGACAATAATGCCCACCGTGGCCTGCACCGCAGCTTCCGCGATGCGGCCCATGGCCTTCTTGCCCGGACTGTCCGGAACAAACAAAATATCGCTCGGCTGCATGGCGGGATCGGGCGCGCGGCGCGCCAGCACCATTTTCAAATCCACGGGGATTTCTTCCCGCCCGTCCGGAAAGTTGGCGTTCTTCCTGATTATGACAGCCTTGCTGCGGATCGCCGTGGCCTTTACGTCTTGCGCCAACGCGACGGCCTTGAGCACTGTGATCTCCTCCTGGTCGTTGCTCATGGGGAAGCCGCCGGGGCGATTCACGGCGCCCACCACGTAAACAATGCCCGCACGTTGGACGGTGACCCGGTCGCCGGGATAGACCTCGAGGTTGAGCGCGGGATCGCCCGTCTCCATCAAGCGCTTCAGGTCCACAGTGGTCGTCTTCGCCACCTCTTCCGTCATACCCTCGCTGTGCGATGACGACCGCGGCTGAAACTGGCGGAGAGCGGCGTCTCCCCGGGTGAGAACCAGCGTATTCCCTGCCTCCGGGGCCAATCCTTCCGCCTGCGAAAGCACGTCCAGCAAAGTCGTCCGGCCGAACACCTGGTAAATCTGCGGTTTCTTGACCGCCCCCGTCACGGCCACCGAGTGCAGGCGCGATTCCTTTACCTCGACATTGACCTGCGGGCTGCTCAGCATCCCCGCGCTCCGCAGCTCATTGGCGATGGCTTGCGAAAGCTGCTCAGGCGTCTTTCCTGCGGCCATGATGGGTTTGGCCAGGAGTGGAAACATGATTTCGCCATGCGGGCTCACTCGATATTGGCGCGACATCTGGGGGACATCGAAGACGATGATCTCCAGCAGGTCATCGGGCGTGACGAGAAAGTCGCGGCCGGCGGAAACAGAAGGCGCGCTGGCCATGGAGGGATCCGCCACCGCGGAGGCCGGGGCCGCACCCTTGTCCGATGCCGCGTGGAGGGTCACGGTAAAAATCAATCCAGAAATCCAGCTTAGACGGCGCATGTTCAACCTGCAATTCACATGAAAGAACTTGTTACTCTCGCCGAAGCGAGCTGGGCTCCTGCCCACTCAACGTAGTGGTCGCTCAAGGATGCCTTTAGCAGGCCGTCGAGAATTCCTCAGATTTCCTTTCACTCGCCTCGATTTTCGGCTGACCCCCGTACTCAGGATTTGCGGCCTCGCCCCTTGCCATTCTTCGGTTGCTGCACTTTATCCGACGGGACCAACAGAAGGTCGCCAACATCCTGCCTGATGATCCGGCCGCTCCGATGGAACTGCACCGCAACTTCGTAAACGGGTTGGTCATCGGCCCGTTGCACAATGCCTTCAAAGTGCACCGTCGTGACATTCTGTTTGTCATCGCGGAAGTGGGTGTGCAGAACTACGCGCGAGCCCTCCTGCAGGTGTTGTCCCACCTGCAGCCGGGCGCCCCCCATTCCGATGTCAAGCAAGTGGCCGGAGACCAATGCCGCTGCCCTTCCGCGGCTGGAAATCTTCAGGATCACCGGGCAGTCGATACTGAGCCGCTTCCACTCGCGCTTTTCACCGATTTTTGTGGAATTCATCAACTGAACCCGCGGGTGCAGATCGGAGCGTATTGTCCGGGACACGAAGGCCGCTGACAATACTCCGACGGAGTGAATCTCGGTCCTCCGTTGGGATGAGATGGATGAGAAGAAAGGCTGCGAGGGGGCTAACCCAACGTGCTCATTGCGACCGAAACAACTGGCAGAATTGGCTAGCCCAAAATTCGCCTACTTCACCATTGGGGCTCATTCCTATTCCGCGCGAGGATCGGGATGGAGCCGACCTTGGCCCCGCATCACCCATCCGCGAGAACCGGGGGATTCCAAAATCCTCAGGAAGACTTTGTTTTGAGGCGGGAACGGCTCATTTGCTTCATGTCTTTCGGGGAGGAATGCCCGTCGCGTTTGGAGTCGTGGTAGAAGTGCAAAGCAGCTTCGAGGCGCGTGGTGACGCGAAGTTTTTTGTAGATGGCGGCAAGGTGAGTCTTGACGGTGTTTTCCGAAACGCAGAGGTGATCGGCGATCTCCTTGTTCCTCTGACCGTGCGCCACAAAGGCCAGAATCTGCCATTCCCGGTCGGTCAAGCCGTTCGGTCCGGGATTGTCCGCCTCCGCTCCATGCATAAAGCGCTCAATCATGCGAGTGGCCAGGTGCTGGCTCACCCAGATTTCTCCCTTGCCGACAACCTGGAGCGCCCGCTCCAGGGCCTGTGGGTCGGCCTCTTTCGGCACGCACCCGCGCGCCCCAGCCTTAATGGCGTGGGACTCAAAATCCTCGTTGGAGGTCTCAATCAGCAGCAGGAGTTTTGTCTCGGGAAGCAGAATCCGAAGTTGGGATAGCGTCTCCAGGTCATTGGCCGGGTGAGTACAATCAATGAGCAGGATCTCAGGCTTTGTCTTGCGAAACAGGTCAAAGCTTTCGAGGGCGTTGTCTACGTCGGCGACGATGCGAATCGAATCCTTTTGCGCGAGCAGCGTGCACAAACCTTTTCGGATGATTCGGCGTGGGCTGACCAGTGCAATGTCCATGCAATCACCTCGAAGTCTGAAATGTTTCCCGCCTCGCCCGCGCCCGGGGCAGTGCGTCAGGAGCTGCCTGGCGCTCCTGCCGAAGCAACTCGGTGCTGAATATGGAGACTCCTTCGTTGGAGACTCGCTCATCCTAACTCAAAATCCTGGGGAGCGCCAGCCTGACGTGAGTGCTTATCTCCCAGACTAATACCTTCCAAACTTCCCAGGCTTTGGGTGAGCAGTTCCGGCCGACCGCGAGACGCTTCGCTGGGGCCTCGAGAGGCCCATCCGGAATTAGAAGTTTGGTCCGGCCCACACCGTCGGCGCAACGATAAGGTCACGCCGCGGGTCGAGCTTTGCGCTTTGTGAATGACCGCATTGGTTTTGTTATTCCGGTAGTTTTTTCCAGATGGGTTTTGCCGGGATCGAACGGCGCCGGTTCTATATTTCGGACCGGAAGCCAGGGATTGTAGTAATTGCCTTAGATGCCGGCGGCGGCGCTGCGTAAGACCTCCGGCGATAAAACCGAGATCGAGTCCGCTCTGCAGCGTGTCATCGAAACCCAGTCAACCTACGCAGCCGCATATAATCAGCTGGGCTTGGACACGAAGGAACGCCGCTTGCCTCCCCTGGCGCGAATTCGGTTTTAACGGGCGGCGGAACCGTCACCCGGGCTTGTCGAAGGAAGGGTTGTTCTTGGCGAATCGGCCATCCAGTCGGGTGACTGGAAGACGGCCACTGTACAAT
>JACQNR010000280.1 GCA_016202975.1 Acidobacteriota bacterium | reverse complement strand
CGGATTCCTTGCGGTTGGGATTCTAAAGTTGGAAGCTGAGGATCAAAAGGACGCCGAAGGCCAGCGCGTGGGCGAGTTCCGTAAAACCGAGGCGACGAATTACCAGAGGCTTGTCGCCTACGAAAAACCAGTAGAGTCCGCGGAGAAGAACGGGCGCAAAAGCCAGCGCGGCAAGACCCGGCAGCAATGAAACTCCCCAGGCCATAGCGAGCAGGAACACCGTGAATGCCTCAGCAAGAAGGAACCCTCTGCCCTGCGCGAATTTCTCCCTTAAACCCGCCGCTCGCGCGCCGCGGATGCGAAGCTGCACAAAGTGAATCTGATTGGCGGCGAAGATCCAGTTGAGAGCCCACAATACGAAAGCCTGCCACCCCAGGGTCCCCGTCACCACGTAATAGGCGCCCGCAGCGGTTGAAGTCAGGCCGATGGCCCCCACCAGTTGCGAAGCCGTACGAGCCGGGCGGCCGATTCTCTTGAGGCTCGCCTGCAAGCCAAAGACAATGGCCACGGCGGTGCCTATGAAGATCAACCCAAGCGACTTTTCTCGGATGAGCAACCAGCAAACGGCAAAGGTGGCGACGGCGGCATACGCGAAGATCGAGAAACGCACAACTCGCCGCTCCGCAGACGTCGTGGGGCGAAGCGCGGATACCCCGGACCAAGCCTCGACGGGGGTTCTCAGGGCGAAGATGGAGATGGCGGCCGTGACAAACAGGACCAAGGGAAGGACGGCGTGGCCTGATGCAAAAGCCACCGCAGCGCCGGTCATGAGAGGAATCAACAACATTCCCCAGGCGCCGTGTTCGCGCGGCAGGACAAAAGATCTAAGGCGTTCGGATTGTGTCGGAGTGAATCTCGACACGGCAGTCGCCATGATGGATTCGCCTCTCTGCGGTGTCAAGCTGCGACGTGGCTCGCATCTTGGATGGTCTGGTCGAGCTCAAGAAGCAGGTCGACGACTGGCACGCCCACTTTAAATGCGATCTGCTCAATCGAGCAGTCGTAGCAGACCGCCCGGAGGCTGTATCGCTCGAAGACCTCCTCCGTCTCCGGGTACTTTTGGCGGACCTCCCGCACCGTCTCGTCGGGATGTATGAAATTAGTGAACCGGAACATGTCGCACTCCCTCATCCTTGGGGTTCGCGGTCTTGGGTTGATAGACGCAGAAGGGCTCTTCATCCATGAAGTCGCCGGAGGCGGCGAAGGCCCGGGCGCGGCATCCCATACAGATATTCCGGAATTCGCAGTATCCGCATTTCCCTTTCAGGCTCTCGGTATCGCGCAGCGTGTGGAAGACTTGCGAGTTTTCCCAGACGTCGGAAAATGACTGCTTGCGCAAATCGCCCGCCAAGACCGGCAGATAACCGCACGGGTAAACCTCCCCCAGGTGCGAAATGAAACAGACGCCGGTACCGGCCAGACAGCCTTTGGTGACCGCGCTCATTCCGTCGGGATGAACATGACGGGCTTGCGCGGCGTGCGGATGGAGTGCCATTCCGGTTGAGCCCGGCATAGTCATTTCTGTGGGGCCGATGGCGCCCGCGTCCTGTTTTTCAGGGGTGGGGGGAACTGCCGTCGCCGCCCGTCGCTCGGCGGCGCGCCGCTGGCGCATCACCCGGAAGTAGTGTGGCGCGCACGTAGCTTTCAGTTCAATGTCCCCTTCCTGGGAACGGTCGTAGAACCAGTTCAAAATCTGCTCGTATTCTTCGGGCGGCACCATCTGGGACTCAGCGATTTCGACACCGCAGCCCACCGGCACCAGCAGAAACGTGTGCAACGCATCCGCACCGATCGAGCGCACGAGGTCGAATACAGCGGGGAGTTCGAGCGCGTTGTGGCGGGCGATGGTGGTGTTGATCTGCACTGACATGCCCAGTTCTTTCAAGTTCCGGAAGCCCCGCAATGCGGCGTCGAAAGCACCCGGAATGCCACGAAACGCATCGTGCGTGGCGGCGCAGGCGCCGTCCAGACTGATCGAGACGCGCCGGACGCCCGCGTCCACAATCTTGCGAGCGATTTCGGAGGTCACCAGGGTGCCGTTCGTGGCCAAAGCCACGCGCAGGCCGTGGTCCGTCGCATAACGCGCGAGTTGGAAAATGTCCGCGCGGAAGAGAGGTTCGCCACCGCTAAGAACCAGGATAGGTAGGGCATACTGAGAGACTTGCTCTACTACATTCAGGGCTTTTGCCGTAGGTAGGTCAAGTGGCGAAGAGAGTTCTGTAGCGGTGGCACGACAGTGGATGCAACGCAGGTTGCAACCCTTTGTCACCTCCCAAAAGATAAGTCTTGGTTTGTATTCCTGAGATTTCGATGGCTGGGCTGAACTGAGCATGGTTTGCATTACCTTCCGCCCTGCGACTCCCAAATCACCCGGCTCCGGGCGGCCAGCTTCGAGTATAACCAGGGCAATGCGAAATAACACTTCGCAACTCTTAAGTTCCCGTACTTCCTTTTTCGATTCGCCCTGTTCATGCGGCAGGACCCCGGTCACCTTGCAGGGTGGAGGTAGCGGTTTTGTCTCCGCTACCCCCCTTGCCTGCCCCGCGAATCCGCGGGTTTTAGGACCCGAAGTCCCTCGCACACTCCACGAGGGCAATCTCGGTACCAAAGGGCCGCCAGTCGCTTTCCATGCCAATGACATGTCTAAAGTGTCATATTTCAACAAATTATGAAGCTGTCGAGAACCTCTAACTTGCGCCTGGAGTAATCCTTGCATCAGCGACCCATGAGCCAATTCGCTGTATTGGGGCATTTCGGGGTGTGAAAAGGCGCAGTGAGCCAAGTCTCTCTTGCCGATTTTCACACACTCGGATATGAACGTCAGGTCAAGCGGGTCGATATCTGGAAATGCCGAAACGCGTTGAAGACTGCTCGGATATCAATTAGTCTGGATCTTCCTGGACGCATTTGCCTGGAGTTGGGCCTCATGGAATACACCACCCTCGCCGAGCCTAAAACGATCAATTGGTCACTCACCAGGAGCGACGTCGCCGGGGCTTTCGGCGATATTGG
>JACQNR010000284.1 GCA_016202975.1 Acidobacteriota bacterium | reverse complement strand
GGCGAAACAATTTCTGTCGCGATCGGCCAGGGAGCGGTCGCCGTCACGCCGCTGCAGCTCGCGTATATGATGGGGGGCGTCGTGTCCGGTGGCGTTTTGCAGAAGCCGCACCTCGCCTTCCGCGACCAGCTGCGCGTATTGAATGTGGCCCAGGACGGCGAGACCCTGCGTCAGTTCCCTCTCAATGCCAAGACCGTCGAATTGCTTTCCGGCGGCATGCGGGGAGTCGTGAATGAAGGCGGAACGGGGGCGGGCGCGTTCGAGCCGGGCCTCGATATGGCCGGCAAGACGGGCACGGCGCAAGTGGTCAGCATGAAACTGCAGGAATCGGCAAAAAGGGCCGAATACCGGAGCAACGCCTGGTTCGTGGGCTACGCTCCCACCGACAAGCCGGAAATTGTCGTCTGCGCCCTGGTCTTGCAAGGCGAACACTCTGCTCTGGCCGTTCCGATGGTGCGCGACGTCATCAAAGCGTACCTCGCCAAGAACCCTCTGCGGCGGCCGAAGAACGACCAGTTGCAGACCCAAATTCGAGTCATGAGCGAGCTGCGGAGGACCGTCCCCGAGGCGCGCGCCGCCGCGCTCAGGTAGTATGAGTTAACCCCAATGGAACGAACCGCTCGATTTCGTGACGCGGGCTGGATTCTGTTGATCCTGGCGCTGGCCATCGCAGCCGTTGGCATCGCGGAAATCTACAGCACGACAGCACATTCCGCCCTGGCCGGGCAGGCCCACAAACAGATCTACTGGGTCCTGCTGGGGGCAGCACTGGCCATCATCGCCAGCCGGTTCGATTACCACATACTTCTTGAGCAGACTCCCTGGATTTATTCGGTTACGGTCGTTGCGCTTGCCCTGTTGCTCGTCGTGGGGCCGCGTATTGCCGGGACGAAGCGATGGTTCGTGGTGGGGGGACTGACATTTCAAGTGTCGGAGTTTGCGAAGTTGGCTATAATATTAGCCGTGGCTGCCTATTTTGCGGATCGCGCAGGAAAAGCGGTTACCTGGAAGGATTTTGCGAAAGTTGGAGCGATTGTGGGCCTGCCGGCGGTTCTAGTAACGGTTGAACCGGACCTCGGCACGGCGCTGACGTTTATGCCCATTGGCGCGGCGGGATTGTTCCTCGCGGGGATTCGGCCCAAACAAATTGCCGCCTTGGTTCTGGTGGGAGCCCTGATGCTGCCGGTGGGCTGGCATTTTCTCAAACCCTATCAGCGCGATCGGCTCACAAGCTTTATTCATCCGTCGCACGACACCCAGGGCGCGAGCTACCAGGGCACTCAATCGAAGATCGCGATCGGCGCGGGCGGGTTCTGGGGAAAGGGATTTGGGAACGGCACGCAAAGCAGGTTGGGCTTTGTCCCGGTTTCACACGCGGATTTCGTCTTTGCGGCCTTTGCGGAAGAACAGGGTTTTATCGGTACGCTGGTGGTGTTGCTGCTTTACCTTGCCTTGCTTTTGCGCCTCCTCGATTCCGCGCAAACGGCTGGCGACCGTGGCGGAAAGTTTTTGTGTGCGGGCATTGCAACGGTGATTTTTTTTCAAGTGGTGATTAACGCCGGCATGATGATCGGCCTGTTTCCGATTGCCGGCATTCCGCTACCCTTGATGAGCCAGGGAGGCTCCGCAACGTTGGGAACTTTCCTTGCCTTGGGGCTGGCGATGAGTGTCAACATGCGGCGATTTGTGAATTGAACCAGGCTATCCGCAGCACGTCGGATAGCAGGTTCTTGCGCCGGCCAAAAGTCGGGCATGGGAAGACCGGGCTGAGGCCCGGCGCGAAGAGATTAAAGGGGTGAACGCCTCCTGGAATGCGTGCTGTGGGCACGCGCCAGGGATGGCTCAAAGAAATATGTTGCCTGACGCTAAGGCGCGTTGCTTCTACGCGGGGGCAGCGAGAGCGGCAGGCCGGGGCACATCGGGAGTCGATCTCCGCCGGAGGGCGGATGGATCCTTCTGAGTCCACCCCCAAGGAGTTTCCATGGCAAAAGATTTGTATGTCTCCTCGTCTCCACATGAGACGAAGGTGGCCGTGCTTGAAGACGACCAGCTCGTCGAAGTGTATTTCGAGCGCGAATCCACCGTAGGTCTTGTCGGAGGTATTTACAAAGGCCGCGTCAATCGTGTGCTCCCGGGCATGCAGTCGGCGTTCGTCAACATCGGGCTTGAACGCGACGCCTTCCTCTATGTCTCGGACTTTGTCGAGGACGAAGAGGAGTACGACAAGATATTCACCGACGCGGAAGCGCGAGCTACGCGCTTTGTCGAAACCGGAAGCGCCGCGCCGACCGAGCCCGCCGCGCCTGCCGTGGCCCCTGTTGCGACGACGGTGCACGAGTCTCCTGAGTTACCTGTTGACGTAGCCCCCGCCGCATCTGCTCCGGCAGAGGATAAGTCGGTGGAGGCTCCCCCACCCCCTCCCTCCCAGACTCCGTCCACACCTCCACGCGGCCCGGAACAGGGAGACTCTCGCCGTCACGAAAGTCGCGGTCGCGGAAAGTTCCGCCGGGGAGGGCGGCGCGACTTTCGTCCGCCCCATCGTCCAGAGCCTCAGTCATCCCAAACCGCTCCTCTCGCTGGGGAACGGGGTTTCCAACTCCTTCCCGGCGAGTCGCTCGCCAAATACCGAGACGCAGGCTCGTCCACCGCAGAAGACGCGCCACCCGCGGCGAGCGAACCTGTGGACGTTGCCCCTGCCGTGCCAGCAGTGGCAAGCGAAGAAATCAGTTCGATAATCACCGTGCCCCCGCCCATCGAGGACCACCCCTCGGTTAGGGACACGGATGAACCCGTTTCCCACCAGGAACCACTTGAAGCCGCCAAAGGTGATGCTCAAAGTCCCGAGGCGCGGGGTTTCGAACCGAAAGCCGAAGTCGTCGACAGTGAATCCACGGTGATCTTCACGCCGCTGACGGTGTTTGGTCTATCGGGTTCGCAAGGCCCCGATTTTGTGCCCGTCAAGTCGGACGCTCCGGCCCCAGCCCCAGGCGAGCCCCCAGCCCCCGCAGCCGTCGATGTTTCGTCGGAACCCTCGACGCCTGCGGCGACTGATACCGGAGCGCCATCTGACCTGACAGCATCGGCAACCCTTGAACCGCCCACCAATGATGGCATCGAAGGTGACGAATCAGCACAATACGGGAACGAAGCAGAGGGTCCAGAGGAGGTAGGAGCCGCCGTGGAAGCCTCCACCGCAGAAGCATCGGAGACTGAGACAACCGCCCCTGCCGGAGACAGCGGCGGCGAAAGCGGGGAAAAGAAATACACTCTGCGCGAACCGCACGATAAGCCGAGATTTGCTCCTCGCCGAAGGCGCGGTCGTCGTGGCGGCATGGGGCGGCGCGGAGACCGGCCTGAGTCGGCCCGCACGAGCAACCTGCCGCCGGTTCAAATCAGCGACCTCCTGAAAGAAGGCCAGGAGATCATCGTTCAGATCGCCAAGGAACCCCTGGGCACCAAGGGCGCGCGGATTACCTCTCACGTGGCGCTGCCGGGCCGTTATCTCGTTTACATGCCCACCATCAGCCACATCGGCGTCTCACGCAAGATCGGTTCGGACGAGGAGCGCCTCCGGCTCCGCAATATCATCCTGGAAAATCGCGGCTCGCTCACGGGAGGATTTATCGTCCGCACCGCGGGCGCAGGGCGCTCCGAGGAAGAGTTCAAGACCGACCT
>JACQNR010000276.1 GCA_016202975.1 Acidobacteriota bacterium | reverse complement strand
GTGCCTTGGGTGTAGGTCTGAGCCATCACGAATCCGGAAGAGATTAAGATGGCCAGTGGAACTAGTAGTTTCTTCATGAAGAAGACCTCCTTGATTTGGGTACTACCTGGTCAAACTCGGAGCCAGAGCGCTCCGGCTCCGTTCTTGGTCGCCCGTGGACGACCAAAACCTGTAGGCGGCTAGTTCGCCGCCGGTGGCTGCGCCTTTTCCGTACCGCCATCCTTGGCTGGCGCGCCGCTTTTCTTTTTTTGTGCCTCCGCCATCCGTCGATCCCTTTCCACCATCGCCGCAGCATCGTTGATGTATTGAAACATCTGCACTCGGCCGGGAAATTGCTCGGAGGTGAAAACGCGATTGTTCTTGTCAATGGTGAGGCCGGCAAGGGCGTCAAACTGCCCGGGCAGCTTTCCGCGCTCACCCATCCAGATGAGCAACTGCCCCTCAGGGGTAAAAACCTGGACGCGGTTCTGCATGGCGTCAGCGACCCACACGTGGCCGTCGCCGTCGATGGCGATTCCTTTCGGCCGGGCAAAATAGCCAGGACCATCGCCCGCTTTCCCGAACGTGCGGATGAAATTGCCCTCGGCGTCGAAGATTTCGACCCGGTCATTCCACGTGTCAGAGACATACAGATTGCCGTCCTGATCCACCGCCACGTTCGAGGGTCTGGAAAAATCCCCGGGCGTGGTCAAAGTATGTTCTTTGCCCCCCGTTCCCAACTTGCGCAGGAACTTGTATGGAGGGTCAGCGTCGTAAACCAGCACCTGATCCAATTCCGCGTCAGGGACATAGAGGAATCGGTTTTCGTTATCGACGGCCATCCCGCCGGGACTGACCATACCCTCACTGATGCTGCCTTCCACCTTGTGCTCGGGGTCGAACACCAGGACGCGCCTCATCTTGCTGTCGGCAACAAAAAGTCGGTCGGAGTCGTCGATGGCCAGGCCTGTAATCCACCCGAAACGCGCGTGGACGCCATTCTTGATCATCTCAACATCCTTGGTTTGGGTGTCGAAGATGAAGACGGCGAGCACCTTGCTGTCAGCGACATAAAGTCGGCCTTTGGAGTCGACCGCGACCCCATAGGGAAGCACGAGCTGGAAGCGCGGCTTGGTAGCCCGGCTCTCACCGGTGGCCACGCCGGAGAGCCGGTCCATCCAGGAAACTTTTTGCTTCTGCTTCGTCTGCGGTTGAAACTTCTCGCCCGAGAAGTAGTCCAAATACTTAATCCGCGTAATGGCCGGCGGATTGGGCCAGACGATTTTGGAGTAGTCCAGCAATTCCAGAATGTTGGGCTTCGCCTTGGGAGCCGCTTCCTGTTTCTTCTCCTTGCCGGCGAAGAGCGGAGCGGATCCCGCCGGGAACAAGACAAACAGCATGAGAACCGAAGCGATTCGATTTGCGTTTTGTACTAAATTTAGTGAAACACTAAGCATTCTTGCAGATCCCGTAACAATCGCTAGCCACCAAGGTCTTTGTGACAGCTGGCGCAAAATGCCAGCCCGTTGGCCTGATCCTTGACCAAAAGACCGGGCTGCGTCGAAGCATGGTTTTGGTGGCAGGTCAGGCAGTTAATCTCAACCCTGACCTTGGTGACGTCCCTGGGGTCCATCTGGTCCACCACCGGGTGATGCTCGACTGGGTGGCCGCGACCGTATTTCAGCGGCAGCCGAACAACCTTGCGGAAGTAGTCCTCAGGCAGCCTCACCTTTCCCCCAAAGATAGTCACCAGATGGGCGGACTCCAGCCTTTCGGGTTTCGAGTCCGGACCGTGGCATTCCAAGCACAGCGAATTCACATTGCTGGTTCGAAGAATGTACTTATAGTCACCGCCGTGGGGCTCGTGACAGATGGCGCATGCCTGGTCGAGAAAGGGCTGATGTGGCAAGGGCTTCTTCCCCTGCTTCAGCTGATCGGTATGGCATTTCAGACAGGCAATCACCACGGTGGGTCTGGGAAGTCCGGGCCGCTTGCCTGCGTGCGGGTAGTGACAGTCAATACACTCGCCCTTCGCTCCCGGGTGCTGAACTTTGGCCGTTTCGATCTGTTTCTGCTGCTCTTCATGGCAGGTTACGCACAGTTCTTTGGCAGTCTGCGCCGTCAGCACCACTTTCCCATTGTTGGAAGGTTCATGGCATATCTCACAACTCTTGTCGGCAAACGGTGGGTGGAGATACTTCTGCATGAGCTTGGGTGAGTCGGATTGGTGAGGATCATGACAGCCGACGCAGTCGGCTTTGGCGAAGGGCTGACCGTGATGCGTCTTGATCAGCGACTCGTCGCCAGCGTCGTGGCAGTCGAGACACAGCTGGGGTGTGGACTTGGCCAGGTGATAGGCGAATTCGCGTTGAAACCGGTCGCCCGTCTTGTGGGTGACGTGGCACGTGTCGCAACCCATGTCGAGCGCCGCGTGCCGACTGCCACCCTTCGGGACGTCCATGCCCTTGCGGTGGCAGGACAAACAGAGATTTTCGTCTTTAGTCTCTCCGGAGGTTGCCTTCGCCAAGTGGTTTTTGTTCTCTGAAGCGTGCGGGTCGTGGCACCCAACGCAATCACGAACCGCCGGGCTGTGGACCTTCCCTTGGATATTGGAGGCTTTCTTGTCGGCATGACAACTCAGGCAAAGGGTCAAGGAAGTGGCGGTGATCAGCTTCACCCGCGTGACGTCTCTGTTCACCCGAACTTCATGGCAACTCAGGCAGCCGCTTGCCATCGCGGTGTGGATCGACTTCCCTTTCGTCTTATCCTCATGGCACTCGACGCATTTGGCCGAATCCGTTGCCGGATCCAGTGGCACAGGGTGCTTTCGTGCCTGAAGGTTGGCACCTGCCAAGCTGAAAAGGAGACCAAACAGGACAACCTTCCTCTGTAGTGCCCGAGTTGTCCGACGGCAGGTTGACATGTCCTTCCGGCCCTGTTGATTTCCACTACGACCACAGAGGGAAGTGCAATACGGCAGCCACTCTCAGCCCGTTATTGATGAAAATTTGAGCATGCTGTCGGCCCTCCAAATGCGCTTTGGAACTGCTCGTGCTGAGGTTCACAGCAGCGATGTTGGGATATTTCGAGCTAGAAATTGTCCGATTTAGGAACGATTCTTTGTCGGTGTGGCCAATGGCCTTTCTGAATGTGAGTTTAGTCAAGCCGTGAGCTGTCCAGTCCTTGTCAGGCAAGGTCCCCATGGCGCACGACGATTTATATAGGGTTTGGTTAACCTTTCTTGGGGGATTGGCGGAACCCCCGCTGTGATTTGGACAAGCCGAACCCTAGCCATGAGGGTGGTGAATATCAGCACTTGGAGTGTCAAATAACGCAGCAATGACCATGAGGCATCGCGATTTCCCGCTCACGTAATGCGTAATTTGGCAATTCCCCGGCGTGCGATCCCCGAGGTTCGACAGACGTTGAATTCTGGGTTAGAGCAAACACCAATCCGCACGAATCGCCCTCGAGTCGGCACTGGCTTCCGGCCGGCTGAAGGGCACCGCGATGAAGACTGAGAGCTCAGAGCAGTCACGTGTACTGATCGCCGACTCAGATTTCAACTTCGCGATGTCCTTTCAGAAGGCGCTAATCGCTGCGTGCGTCCCCGCAGTGATCGCAAGAACTTCAGAGGAGGCCACTGGCCTTGCGAGGTCCAGCCCCAACCTGTGTCTCGCATTTGTGGATGCACAACTCGCTTCCCAAGGCGGCCTTGCCCTGATGCAACGACTCCACCACGTTGCTCCTGGCCTGAGTGTGATTCTTGTATCTGCGAGTGGGGATTTGACCGCCGCGGTTGAAGCCACCAAGCAAGGGGCAGAAGACTACATACTCAAACCGTTCGAATTTGCTCCCCTTGTAAAGAAAGTTGGGCACTTCCTGGAACTTTTCCAGCAGGGTTCCAAGGATGGAGTTCCTGCATTTCCCCCGGGTTCCTTGCGAGGCCTGGATGATTTTATTTACAGGTCTCAGGCGATGCAAGCGGTGCTGGACGAGGCGAGGGCGGCCGCACCGATGGAAGTCTCGGTTCTGCTCGTCGGTGAATGCGGCGTAGGGAAGGACATGTTGGCGCGGGCGATCCACATGGCCAGTCCTCGGACAAACCGCACCTTCATGAAGATCGATTGCCCGTCTTTCGCACACGATAACCCCAGCGCGGATTCAAACGTTTCCGCAGCCGCAGAGGCAGCCTTGCAGCGCATTTTCGAGGCCACTGCGGGCGGAACTCTTTTCCTCAGTGAAGTTGGAGGTTTGCCTGAGAGCATTCAGGATATGTTGGTGGAGATTCTTGATCAGACCTCAGGGCGAAGGGAGGAGAACGATATAAGGGCAAGATCCAGCCCCAGAGTCTTAGCCTCAACCACGTGCTCGGCGGCCGAGCTTCCGCAGAAGTACCCGCGCAATATGTTCTTTTCCCGCTTGGCCGAAGTGATTCTCGAAATACCCCCGCTGCGGAGCCGGCCTGAAGACATTTCCCCACTGGTCAGATACTTCCTCTCGCGCTTGGGACAACGCTACAATCACCAGTTTGTCATGAGGTGGTCCGGCCTCGATCTACTTCTGCGCTATTCACTGCCCGGAAACGTGCGCGAGCTCGAATGCATTCTGGAGCGCGCGGCAGCGAATCAACTTCAGGCTCCCCGCAGCCTCGCCGACGGTGACCTTCGTCTGTTCCTTGACCAAAGTGGAATTCCCCAGGAAAAAGTCATGCCGGATGAGCTGACCATGGATTTGAGTCATGTCGAACAGCTGGCCATCCAGCGCGCTCTGTGGTTCGCCAAGGGAAACAGGACGAAGGCTGCGGCGCTGCTGAGAATTGATCGAACTACCCTCTACTCGAAGATGCGACGGTCCAGCAAAGCGATCCTTGCGGATTGATATCCACCAAACCTGAACGCCGCAGGCCTGCCTT